>VBAI01000009.1 GCA_005882295.1 Candidatus Segetimicrobium genomatis
CTCTACGCGCACCAGACGCGGCAGGAACTGGCGCTGAAGGTGCGCATCCCGCGTGACGATCCGCACGTGCCCTCGGTCACAGGGGTGTGGGACGGCGCCAACTGGCACGAGCGCGAGGCCTACGATCTGCTGGGGATCATCTTCGACGGGCACCCCAATCTGCGCCGCATCATGATGACCGACGACTGGGTCGGGCATCCCCTCCGCAAAGACTACGTTTACCAGGACCCACCCTGGCTGGTCGAGGTGGCCAGGGAGCGACAGAAGGACGCCGAAGGCCTCGGGCTGGGAGAACGATCCTAGCCCCGCTTCCATTCGTTGGCTTCCCGGTCGCTGGTTTACCGGACTTTTACACAACCCTCGTACCGTATGATCAGAGCCACGGGAGGGGTCCATGAAGGAACGCATCGCGCGCCAGGATGTGAAAGACAGATTGCCCCCCGGGCAGTATCTGACTGAGAAGTGGCCGGTGCTGCATGCGGGCAGCATCCCGCGCTTCGACGCGGCACAGTGGGACTTCAAGGTCTGGGGGCTGGTGGAGCAGCCGGTGCGCCTGACCCACGCGGAGTTTGCCGCCCTGCCGAAAACCACGCTGCGCTGCGACATCCACTGCGTGACCGCGTGGAGCAAACTAGGCGTCACCTTTGAGGGCGTGCCGGCCAAGGCGGTGCTGGCGCTGGCGAAGCCCAAGCCGGACGCGAAGTTTGTGATGGTCCACGCCGAGCAGGGCTATGAAGCGAATCTCCCGCTGGAATACTTGCTGGCCGATGACGCCCTCTTCGCGTCCCGGGCCGACGGGCAGGACCTGACTCCCGAGCACGGCTGGCCGCTGCGGCTGGTGGTGCCGCGGCTGTACTTCTGGAAGAGCGCCAAGTGGGTGCGCGGCGTGGAGCTGCTGCCAAAAGATCGCCGCGGCTTCTGGGAACGGAACGGCTACCACAATCACGCCGATCCGTGGAAGGAGGAACGCTACTCCTCTCCCTGGGAGTAGCGCAGGGGTGTCCAGCCGCCCGCGGCACCACGGACCCGAGCTCACCCGGCGCGAACTCCTGAGGCGGTCCGCGGTGCTCGCCGCAGGTGCTCTCGCGGGCCCGGCACTGGCCCAGTGGGTGCGCGGCACGCGGCAGAATCTCGCTGCGGCCCAGGGCGTGGAGGTGCGCGGGCTGCCGGCGGAGGTCACCCCCACCGGCGAGTTCTACATCGTCAGCAAGAACCCGCCGGGGTTCGATCCGGATCTGGACGCGTCGCTCTGGCGGCTGGAGGTCGCCGGCCGCACCCAGCCTCTGCGACTCAGTTATCGCGAGCTCCTCGCGCTGCCGTCGATGGAGCGGTCCCACACCCTGGAGTGCATCAGCAACGAAGTGGGTGGGAATCTCATCAGCAATGCGAAGTGGCGCGGGGTGCCCCTGCGCATGATTCTGGAGATGGCTGGGGCGGACACCACCGTGAGGAAGGTGGCGTTCCGGTGCGCGGACGGGTACACGACGGCGATCCCCATGAGCGATGCCCTGCACCCGGACACGCTGCTGGCGTATGAGATGAACGGAGAGCGGCTGCCATCCAAGCATGGGTTTCCTGCTCGGCTGCTGGTCGGCGGGTTGTATGGCATGAAGAATCCCAAGTGGATCACGCGCATCGAGCCGGCCGACCACTTCCTGGGCTACTGGGAGCAGCGGGGCTGGAGCCAGGAGGCTGTGGTGAAGACGATGTCCAAATTCACCACGCCGAACTCTGGAGCCACCCTGCCCGCCGGCCGGCCGGCGCAGCTGGGTGGTGTGGCCTACGCCGGCAATCGTGGAATTCGCGCGGTCGAATGTTCCATCGATGACGGCCGCAGCTGGCTACCGGCCGCGATCAAGTCCGTGCCCGGGCCCGACACCTGGGTGCTGTGGGCGATGGACTGGACACCGCCTGGGCCCGGGTCGTATCTGCTCCGGGTCAGGGCTGCGGACGGCACCGGACAGTGGCAGACAGCGGATGAAGCGCCGACGCTGCCGGACGGCGCCTCTGGTCTGCACCGCGTTCGAGTATACACGCGGGCGTAATCGGGGAGTCTGATTGCCATGATGACATCTGTCACGCGGGTAGGGTTTTGGGCCGGTCTGGCCGCAGGACTCCTGGTGGTCATCGCCATGTACTTCGGCTGGTTTACGGGGCACGTCCCCGCGGTCGCCCTGGCATTGTGGGAACGGCAGATGCGGCTCATCCCGCTGCAGGTGTTTTCCTTCCTAATCGTACGCCTCAAGTTCGCTGCCAAACCGGCGGCGTTTTGGGGCATGCTGGCAGCGCTGGTCGTGCTGCTGGGCCTGATTGGCGCGCTGCTGGCGCGGTGGATTGGACGGCGGCCGGGGCGGCTGCTGGTGGCCTCCTGGGTCGTCGTCACCGGCCTCCTGACCGCGCTGGCGTTTGGTCCCGCATCCCGCTATCTGGCGGAGCGTCTGGCCGCGGAGGGCCGGGCCAGCAGCGGCTCCACGGTGCCGCTGGCTCTGGCCGCCTACGGCGTCTTGTTTGCGGTGGTCTACACCGCGCTGATCGTGATGCAATCACGCCGGACCGCGACCGGCACGCCGGCCTCTGGAGGTGTGACCCGTCGCGAGGTCCTCTCCCGAACGGTGACGATTCTAATCGCGTCAGCTGCCGGCATCTCCGCGGCCCAGTGGGTGCTAACGGCAGTGCACCGTGCCACCGCGGCGGTGCAGAGTGCGTTCGCCCGCGTCCGCGGGCTTCCCCCGGAGATCACGGTCAATGAGCAGTTCTATGTCGTCAGCAAGAACCCGCCAGGATTTGATCCCGTGGTGGAGGTCGCCCGATGGGCGCTGGACATCGGCGGCCTGGTCGGCACGCCTGTCCGGCTCAGCCTTGGTGAACTGCGGGCGATGCCGGCGGTCGAGCAGCTGCAGACGCTGGAGTGTATCAGCAATGAGGTGGGCGGGGATCTGATCAGCAACGCGAAGTGGAAGGGCGTGCCGTTGCGCGACGTCCTCATGCGCGCCGGAGGCCCGGCCGCCACGGCGGTGAAGGTGGCGTTCCGCTGCGCCGACGGCTACTCGGAGTCGATCCCGCTCACCGATGCGATGCATCCCAGCACGCTCCTGGTCTATGAGATGAACGGCGAGCCATTGCCGGCCAAGCACGGCTTCCCGGTCCGCCTGCTGGTCCCGGGATTGTTCGGGATGAAAAATCCCAAGTGGATCACCAAGATTGAGGTCGTGAACTACGACTTCCGCGGATATTGGGAGGCGTCCGGGTGGAGCGAGGAAGCCGTCGCGAAGACGATGTCCGAGTTCATCACGGCGCCACGCTCCGCAGCCGTCGGGGACATCGGGCTGGGCGGTGTCGCCTACGGCGGTGACCGCGGGATCAAGGCTGTCGAATACAGCTCCGACGGCGGGGCGACGTGGGTAGTGGCGGAGGTCAAGCCGCCGCTGGGGCCATTCACCTGGGTGCTGTGGGCGGCGCTGTGGACGCCGACGGCACCAGGCGAGTACACCCTGAAAGTTCGCGCGAAGGATGGCCTCGGTGTCGTGCAGACGGCCCGGGAGGTTCCGACGCTGCCGGATGGCGCGTCGGGGTACCACGCGGTCCGCATTCGCGTCACGAAGTAACCGCGCACTGTTCTCGATGGAGCGGGGAAGGTTTGCTTGACGCCTCCGGCGTCGGACCCTATAGTGGGAACGGGACCCGGTGCCGATGCGGCCCTTTCGCCATTTTTCCCTCGACGAGGCCAATCGGACGCTTGAACAGGCAGCGCCGTTGCTGGCCCGCCTCAAAGACCTGCACGCCTCTGCCATGTCGTTGAAAGAGCGCCTGGACATTCTCTGGCAGCGCCTGGACGCCGGGGATCGTGTGCTCGACGAGATCGCCACGCGCCAGCAAGGACTCGACACGCAGGCGCGGGAGATTACAGAGCTGCTGGGGCGTCTGCAGGAGATCGGTTGCGTCGTCCGTGATCCGCAGACGGGGCTGATCGACTTCCCGGCACAGGCCGGCGGCACAGAGTTCTATCTGTGCTGGCGCCTGGGGGAAGATGCCGTCCACTACTGGCATGGGGTGCAGGAGGGGTTTGCCGGGCGGAAGCCGCTGAGCACGATGCCCGGGCGCCTGATTCACTAGGCACGGAGGACCTGTTGGCGATGCCTGATCCGTACGATCTCATCGTCATCGGCGGTGGTCCCGGCGGGTATGTGGGTGCCATCCGCGCCGCACAGCTCGGGCTCAGAGTGGCGCTGGTGGAGCGGGAAAAGGTCGGCGGGACCTGCCTGCACATCGGCTGCATTCCCACCAAGGCCATGCTGCACACCGCCGAACTGCTCGAACACCTCAAAGATCCCCGGGAACTGGGCCTGTCCGTGGACAGCGTGGCCGTCGATCTGCTCGCGGTGCAGCGCCGCAAGGCCCGCGTCGTCGATCAACTGCACAAGGGCGTCCAGTCGCTGATGCGCAAGAATAAAATCGATGTCTTCATCGGCGAAGGACGTTTTCTCAGCACCACGAAGATCGGCGCCGCGCTGGCCGACGGGTCGGAGACCGAACTGACCGGCAAGCACCTCCTTGTGGCCACCGGCTCGGCGCCCCGCACAGTCCCCGGCATCGCCTTCGATCACACCCGTATCATTGACAGCACCGACGCCCTCAATTTGGAGGCGGTGCCGCGGTCGATCGCCATTCTCGGGGCCGGCCCGGTGGGCGTGGAGTTTGCCAGCCTGTTTCGCGCCTTCGGCAGCGAGGTCACGGTGATTGAGCTGCTGCCAACGTTGGTGCCGCTGGAAGACGAGGAGATCGGGCAGGCGCTGGAGCGGGGATTCTCACGGCGGGGGATCAAAGTGCTCACCCAGGCCACGGCCAAGTCGGCGGAGGTGGCCAGCAACCGGGTCAAAATTACAGTGGGACGGGGAGACCAGCTTTCCGCCCTGGAGGCAGAGTACCTGCTGGTCGCGGTGGGACGCGCGCCGGTGACCGATGGACTGGCGGTGGCCGAGGCAGGTGTCTCGCTCGAGAAGGGTGCCGTGAAGGTGGACGGACAGTTCCGCACGACGGCCGCGAACATTTATGCCATCGGCGACGTCCTGACCGGACAGGCGCCCTTCCGGCTCGCCCATGTCGCCAGCGACGAGGCGATCGCTGCGGTGGAGACGATCGCCGGCCAGCGCACGCATACGCCCAACTACGATACGGTCCCGCGGCCCACGTTCTGCATTCCGCAGGTGGCCACGGTCGGGCTGAGCGAGCGGCAGGCCAAAGAGCGCGGGCGTGACGTGAAGGTAGGGCGGTTCAGTTTCCAGGCGAACAGCAAGGCGACCATCGAGGGGTCCCGCGAGGGACTGGTCAAGGTCGTGACCGACGCCAAGATCGGCGAGCTCCTGGGCATTCACATGATCGGGCCGGGGGTGACCGAGTTGCTGGCCGAAGGTGTGGCGGCCAAATACCTGGAAGCGACGGTGGCCGAACTCGGTATGGCGGTCCACTCGCATCCTACGCTGTCTGAAGCGCTGAAGGAAGCGGCGCTCGACGCGATGGGGCGAGTCATTCACATGTGACGCGTAGGGGGAGGGGGCGGCGGGTGAGCGCTGAGGCCAAAACGGTCCAAGCCCGGCACCGGGTCCTGGGATTGTCCGATCAGGACGTCCTGGAGATGTACTACTATGTCGCCCTGGCCCGCGCGCTGGACGAGCGGATGTGGGTCTTGCAGCGGGCGGGCAAAGCGATGTTCGTGATCTCCGGGGCGGGCCATGAAGGCTGCCAGGTCGCGGCGATGTGGCCGATGGACAAGAAGCTGGACTGGTTTGTTCCCTACTACCGCTCGGTGGCCGCCTGTCTGGTCAAAGGCATGACGGCGACCGACATGCTGTTGGGATTGTTTGCCCGCGCCACCGATCCCAGCAGCGGCGGCCGGCAGATGCCGGGGCATTACGGCCACCCGCGATTCAAGATCCTGTCGACGAGCAGCCCCGTCGGGACACAGTACCCGCATGCGGTCGGAATCGCCTACGCGAGTAGGCTCCGCCGGACCGGCGAGGTCACCATGGTCAGCATCGGCGAAGGCGGCACCAGCCAGGGGGACTGGCATGAAGCCCTGAACTTTGCCGCCATTCACAAGTGTCCTGTCCTCCTGATTGTCGAGAACAATGAGCTGGCGATCTCGGTGCCCCTGCGCAAGCAGATGGCGGTGAGCAGCGTGGCCGTGCGGGCCGCCGGGTACGGCATGCCAGGCGTGACCGCGGATGGAAGCGACGTCTTGGAGTGCTTCCGCGTCACCAGGGAGGCGTACGATCGGGCCAAGCGCGGCGAAGGGCCCACGTTGATCGAATTCGCCGTCCCACGCCTGGGATCGCACAGCAGCGATGATCAGCAGGAGCGGTATCGCTCTCGAGAGGAGTTGGAACAGGTCCGGAAACGCGATCCCCTCTTGACGTTTCGGGCCTACCTGGAGCGCGTGGGTTTGCTCACGCAGGGGACGCTGCAGGACATGACCGACCGCGTCCGGCGTGAGATCGACCTGTCCACCGATGAAGCCGACCGCGCCCCGCTGCCGCAGCCGGATACCGCGACGCGGCACGTGTTCTACGAGGGGGAGTAGGCGCCCCATGGCGGAGATCCGGTACATCGACGCGATCAACCAGGCCCACCACGAGGAGATGGCGCGCGATGCGCGTGTGCTCGTCCTGGGTGAAGACGTCGGCCGCAAGGGCGGCGTCTTCGGGGCGACGATGGGGCTGGTCGAGAAGTTTGGGGAGGATCGGGTCATCGATACTCCCCTGGCGGAGTCGTCGATCGCCGGTGTGGCCATTGGCATGGCTGCCAATGGCTTGCTGCCGATCGCCGAGTTTCAGTTTGCCGACTTCATCCACCCGGCCTTCAACCAGATTGTCAGCGAGGCGGCACGGATGCGATACCGGTCCAACGGCCTCTACGGTTGTCCGGTGGTGTTCCGCGCCCCCTACGGCGGATCGCACGGCACCGCCCTGTACCACTCGCAGTCGATCGAGGCCTTTTATGCCCACGTCCCAGGCCTGAAGGTCGTGGCCCCCTCCACCCCGTACGATGCCAAGGGCATGCTGAAGGCCGCCATCCGGGATCCCGACCCCGTGATGTTTCTGGAGCACAAGCGGATGTATCGGATCGTGCGCGGCGAGGTTCCGGACGGCGACTATACGGTGCCGATTGGCCCGGCGGTGGTGCGCCGGCAGGGCAGGGATCTCTCGCTGTTCGCCTACGGCTGGATGTTGAACGAATCGCTGGCAGCGGCCGAAAGCGTGGCCGCTGAAGGGATCGACGTCGAGGTCACAGACGTCCGGACCCTGGCCCCGCTGGACACGGATACGATCCTCACCTCGGTGGCGAAGACCAACCGCGCGTTGATTGTATATGAGGATAACCTGTTCCTGGGCTACGGCGCCGAGATCGCCGCGCGCATCGCGGAGGCGGCATTCTTCGATCTGGATGCGCCGGTGACGCGGTTGGCCGGACCCGATGTCCCCGGCATCCCGTTCGCCAAGCCACTCGAGGAATGGTTCTCCATCACCAAGGACAAGATTGCCACGGCCATACGCAAATTGGCAGCGTACTAAGAAGTCTACCCAGTCGTCCCTGTCTACCCGGTCTCCCCAGTCCACTGCCGGTGTGATCCGCAGCGTCAGTAGACTGGGAAGACTGGGACGACTGAGGAGACTGGGAAGATTCGGGGAGGCTCGATGCCCGTCGACGTGACACTTCCACAATTGGGTGAAAGTACATACGAGGGCACGATCGGGAAGTGGCTCAAGCATCCTGGGGATCGCATCGAGCGATTCGAGCCGCTCGTCGAGATCATCACCGACAAGGTCAACGTGGAGATGCCCGCCCCGTACGGCGGCGTGCTCAGCGCGATCCTGATTCCCGAGGGCCAGACGGTGCCGGTAGGCACACCCATTGCGGTGATGGAAACGCCGGAGATGGCGGCGGAGCGGCCCGCGGCAGGCATGCCGTCCACCGGGACCGGCGTTGATATCCCACAGGACCGGTCGCGATCCCCGGAGGCGGAGCGGCTGCGGCTCTCGCCAGTCGTACGGAAGCTCGCCGACGAGCATGGCCTGCCGCTGGAGGAAGTGGCGCGGCTCCCGGGCAGCGGCGCTGGCGGCCGGGTGACAAAAGAGGACGTCCTCAAGTATGTGGAGACCCGGCATGCGACAGGACCGGGCGCCCCGGCCGTAGCCGCGCCCCGGGCCACCCCAGCACCTCCAGGGCTCCATCCTGGTGACCAGCTGGTCAAGTTGACGCCCCTGCGCCGTTCGATTGCCCAGCGCATGGCGCAGTCCAAGCGAGAGATCCCCCACGCGTACGGCGTCATCGAGGTCGACATGACGGCTCTGGTGCGGTGGCGCGACGCGCACAAGGAGGAATGGCGCGGCCGGGAGGGCGTGAACATTACCTACACGGCCTTCTTCGTCCGGGCCGCTGTCGAGGCGCTGCGGGCGTTCCCGCTGGTCAACTCCAGCTGGAGCGAGGATGGAATCATCATGCGCCAGGCTGTCAATACCGGCATCGGCATCGCCTTAGATGACGGGCTCATCGTGGCCGTCATCAAACAGGCGGACCGGAAGCCGCTGGTCGAGATCGCCAGGGAGCTTGAAGCACTCGGGCGCAGGGCCCGCGAGGGGACTCTGACGCTCGACGAGGTGCAAGGGGGGACGTTTACCATCACCAACCCCGGCGTGTTCGGCTCGATCTGGTCGATGCCGATCATCGTGCCGGGCCAGGCGGCGATGCTGGTGACCGACGCGATCGTGAAACGGCCGGTGGCGCGCGACGACGCCATCGTCCTCCGCGAGATCATGCACCTAGGTCTGTCGTTCGACCATCGCATCTTCGATGGTGCCGTGGCGGACCGGTTTCTGACCCACATCAGGCAGAAGCTGGAGAGCGCTCCAGGCGGAGACGCAGCGCCGAATGACTTCTGAATACCGGGAACGCGGGAACGCGGACAAACACTAAAGAGCAGTGAGGTCTTCGTGATCCATGGGATTGAATGAGCAACCTCTAAAGCGGCCGGAGTGGCTGAAAGCGAAGTTGCCGGCCGGACCTAACTACGCCGACCTCGTGCAGATCATGCGCACACAGGGTCTGCACACCGTGTGTGAGGAAGCGCGCTGCCCGAATCTGGGGGAGTGCTGGGGCCGGCGCACGGCCACCTTCCTGGCCTTGGGGAATCTGTGCACGCGCCACTGCGCGTACTGTGCGATTGCGCACGGGCTGCCGACGGAACTCGACCTGGCGGAACCGGAACGGGTGGCGCGCGCGGTGCAGGCCATGGGACTCCGTCACGCGGTGATCACGTCGGTGAACCGCGACGACCTCGCCGACGGCGGCGCCGGGATCTTTGCCGCCATCATCACGAAGATTCACCAGTACCTGCCGGAGTGCACGGTGGAGGTGCTCATTCCAGATTTCAAGGGAGATGCCGCTGCGTTGCAGACGGTGCTGGACGCTGCTCCGGAGATCCTCGGGCATAACATCGAGAGTGTGCCCCGCGTGTTCACGGTCGTCCGTCACGGCGGCAGCTACGAGCGGTCGCTGAATCTGCTGCGGCGGGCGAAGGAGTGGGGGTATACCTCCTTCACCAAGAGCGGCATCATTGCGGGCATGGGTGAGACGTGGAGCGAGCTGCTGGACACCATGGCCGACCTGCGCGCGGTGGACTGCGATGTCTTGACCGTCGGCCAGTATCTGCGTCCCGGTCCCGACTATCATCCCATCGACCGCTACTACACCCCCCAGGAGTTCGCGGAGGTGAAGCGGATCGGCCTGGAGATGGGGTTCAAGTATGTGGAGTCCGGTCCGCTGGTGCGATCCTCCTACCACGCGGATGAGCAAGCCCGAGCCGTCCGCGCCATCCAGGCCCGGATCCCGCCTGCCGCCGCGTCCGCCTAGTGCCGTACCAACTTGATTGCCACATGTGCCTTTCTTAGTAACCTTCGAACCGCTCAGAAGCCGGGACTGACTATCAAGTTGGTACGGCACTAGCTCCTCTCACCGGCCCAAGGCATCCAGTGGTACCCCGCCGTACGCCGGCTGGCGCCCGGGGGCAGACGAGCGTGCCCCTGGGCACGATACTGGGCTGGCGCAAGAGTCCGCATCCGGAGGTCACGTGGTGTCGGTCGCCGCTCCGTCCCATCGCGATCTGCCCGTCTGGCAGCGGGCGGATGACCTGGCCCAGATGGTCTACCGGCTGACCTGGAAGTTCATGCAGGCCGACCCTGGCCTGGCGCAACGCATGCGCGCCGCGGCCATCAGCGTGGCGGCCGGGATTGCAGCCTCACAGCGGTCCGCGCGGTGGCAGGCCCGCCGGACGCTGCTCGCGGTGTCGCTCGCGCTGGCCGAGCTAGAATACTGCATGCACTTTGCACGCCGGGCCGGGTTCATCGGCGACGCAGACTTGCACAGGCTGACCTCCTTGGAAGGGGAAGTGAGCCATCATCTGGCGCCCCTGATGAGCGCAAACGTGGAGACGCGCGGGCCGGCGCTCCCGTGATGCAGCGCAGGATTCCCGCCGATGTGCCGAAGTCCGGGAACTATCTCATACGGACGCCGGCGAGACCGGCGTCGCGTCGGGAGGGAGACCTGTGGCTCGGGAGATCATCAAATCGGACGAGGCCCCTGCGGCGATTGGCCCGTACTCGCAGGCGGTCAAGGCCAACGGATTTGTCTTCCTGTCCGGTCAGCTCGCCCTGGATCCGCGTACGGGGCAGATGGTCGGGCAGGACATCAAGACCCAAACCCGCCGGGTGCTGGACAACATCAAGGTCGTGCTCAAAGCGGCGGGGTCTTCGCTGGACAAGGTCGTGCGCTGCGGCGTCTTTCTCAAGGACATGAACGATTTTGGCCCGATGAACGAGGAGTACGGGAGCTACTTTCGCGAACTCCCTCCGGCCCGCACCACGGTGCAGGTAGCCAAGTTGCCACGAGACGGGCTCATTGAGATCGATGTGATTGCGATGCTCTAAGGGGCGGTAGCTTACCATTGTCAGCGTGGGACCCTTCACGCTCGCATAGACTCCTCCTACAGGTCCAGGTTCTCCTGTTGGCCCTTCTTTGCTGACAGCAGTCGTGATTTCCGCGATACTGCACCTACGCAGGTTGTTTCAAACGGGTAACCCAGCCCTCTTCAGGTGAGGACAAGTCACATGCATCGTCTACGAGACGGCCGACCGCCCGGATGCGATCACCTACCGAAAGATATTTTCGCCGAGCCATTTTTCGCCAACCTTGAATCGTCAGTCGAGTGCATCCACTGCGAGAGTGTTTTCAAGTTGGGCGACGCGGTCTGGGTCGATGGCCTCTGGAGTTGCCCACACCACTTGGAGTGCGGTGGGTCGTTGATCGACTTCGTGCCGGCCAGACGGCAGAAAGCGGCACGCGTCACCGCTGCTCCAGTGACCAATCAGCGACGCAGACGAAGCAGCCCTGCGATGCGTTGATGGAACCTTCCATAATGGCCAAGCCAGTTGAGCGAGAACGTGCGATTGAGCTGAGACGACACGGTCTTTCATACCGGGAGATCCGCGCGCAGGTTCCGGTGGCCAAGTCAACGTTGTCGCTCTGGCTGCGGCAAGTTGGGCTGGCGAAAGCTCAGCGTCAGCGCCTGACGGAGCGCAGGCTGGCCGCGGCGCATCGCGGGAGCCAAAAACGTCACATCGAGTGTCTGGCACGTGTCGCAGCTATTCACAATTCCGCAATTCAGGAGGCGCAGGGGCTGATCCAAGCGAGCGATGTAATGTGGGCGGTCGGAACGACCCTCTATTGGGCCGAAGGAGCGAAGACGAAACCGTGGAGATCGCATGCGCGATTTCAGTTCACCAACACAGATCCCTTAGCAATTGATCTAGTCCGATGCTGGCTGCGCAGGTACTGTAACGTCGATGAATCGGATATCCTATTTGATATCTACATTCATGAGAATGCCGATGTAGAGTCAGCCCGGATGCATTGGATGCGGCATTTACACATCCCCGAGAGCCGCCTCCGAACGTATTTCAAAAAGCATAATGCCAAGCCCAAGAGATACAATGTAGGTAGGACCTACTGTGGTACCGTCAGGATAACTGTCCGGAAGAGCACGGCTCTCAGTCGTCGCATCGAAGGCTGGATTAAAGCTATTGCTGAACACTGCGGGGTGGTCTAAGGGAATGACGCCCGGCTTTGGACCGGGAAACTCCAGGTTCGAGTCCTGGCCCCGCAGCCACTCGACTCGTCCGCCTCTCGGCGGACTCGCTCGTGAGGAGATCTCACTCCGGCGAATCGGTCAGGAATCGTAGGGCAGGAGTCGTTTTTGCTGCTACGGAATATCGGATAGGAGCACCTCTGGAGGGGTGAATGGAACAAGTGCACGCCGTGGTGCTGGCGGCGGGGAAGGGGAAGCGGATGCGCTCCGACCTTCCCAAAGTTCTGCACCCCGTGTGCGGTCAGCCCCTCATCTTCTACGTCCTTGACGCGCTCCATCACGCCGGTATCTCCTCTTCCATTGTGGTCGTCGGACATGGCGCCGACCGCGTCCGCGAGGCCGTCGGCGCCCAGGCGCGATACGTCGAACAGGCGGAGCCGCGGGGCACCGGTCACGCCGTCTTGATGGCCCTCCCGCACCTGCCCGACGACGGGAATCCAGTGTTGGTGCTGTACGGCGATACGCCGCTCTTGACCGCCGAGACCATCCACGCGCTGACGGCCCTGCACCGCACGAGTGGATCGGCCGCCACGCTGCTGAGCGCGCGGGTGCCGGATCCCAGCGGGTACGGCCGGGTGATCAGGGACGGCGACGGCCGCGTGCGGAAGATTGTGGAAGAGGCGGATTGCTCGAGCGAAGAACGCCAGGTCATGGAGATCAACGCCGGGACGTACATGTTTCGCCAGCAGGCCCTGCGTGAGGCATTGCGCGCGCTCACGCCCGGCAACGCCCAGGGGGAGTACTACCTCACGGATACGATCGGCTGGCTGCTTGGACGGGAGCAGCAGGTATCGGCGCTGGTGGCGAGCGCGGAGGAGACGGTCGGCGTCAACTCGCGGCAGGAGCTGGCCGCGGCGGAGTCGCTGATGCGGCGCCGCCTGCTCGACCGCCTCATGGAGGGCGGCGTCACGATCATCGATCCCGTGACGACTTACGTGCATGCGGGTGTGCAGGTGGGACCGGACACGGTCATCCACCCGCAGTCGTACCTGGAGGGGGCCACCGCGGTGGGGGCACGCTGCACCATCGGGCCGCAGGCCCGGCTGGTCGACGCCACGGTGGGCGACGGCGTCACGATCGTGGCCTCGTCAGTGGAGCGGGGGGCGGTCGGCGAAGGGTCGACGGTGGGGCCCTACAGCCGCCTGCGCCCGGGGACGCGCGTAGGCCGTTTCGTCGAGATCGGGAACTTCGCCGAACTGAAGAATGCCGAGGTCGGCGACCACACCAAGGTCCACCACATGAGCTATCTCGGCGATGTCACCGTCGGTGCCCGCGTCAACATCGGCGCCGGCACGGTCACCTGCAACTACGACGGGACCCGCAAGCATCACACGGACATCGAGGATGAGGCCTTCATCGGCAGCGACACCATGCTCATCGCGCCGATTCGCATCGGCAAGGGAGCCGTGACCGGTGCAGGATCGGTCGTCAACAAGGACGTCCCTCCAGGCGGGGTGGCCGTGGGCGTGCCGGCCCGGGTGATCCGATATGTCACAGCAGAGCGCCGGCGTTAAGACCGTGTCGTCCATGCAGCGGACACCGTTGGTCGAGACGCAGCGAGCGGTCCCGCGTGATCCCTCCCAGGGGCCACGCCTGAAGCTGTTCGGCGGCCAGGGCAACCCGGCCTTGGCGCAGGAGATCGCCGCCGGGCTCGACGTGCCGGTGTCGGAGATGAGCATCTTCCGATTCGCTGATGGCGAGATCGGGGTGCGCATCGAAGAGAGTGTCCGGGGCGAGGATGTCTTCGTGATCCAGCCGACCAGCCCGCCGGTGAACGAGAACCTGATGGAGCTGCTGGTGATGACCGACGCGTTGCGCCGGGCGTCCGCCGACCGGATCACGGCCGTCATTCCCTACTTCGGGTACGCGCGCCAGGATCGAAAGATGCGACCACGGGAACCGATCTCCGCGAAGCTGGTGGCCAACCTGCTCACCGCCGCGGGCTGTCACCGCATCCTCACGATGGATCTGCATGCCGGCCAGATCTGGGGATTTTTCGATATTCCGCTGGATCATCTGCCGTCCCGCATGATCTTGGGCGACTATATGGCGCGCAAGGGACTGGACAACATCGTCATCGTCTCCCCGGATGTGGGGGGAGTGCCGCGGGCGCGGGAGTTCGCCAAGCAGCTCGGCGCGCCGATCGCCATCATCGACAAGCGCCGCGACCGGCCGAACCAGGTGAAAGAGGTCGTGCACGTGATCGGCAAAGTGCACCGCAAGACGGCGATCATCGTGGACGACATCGTGGACACCGCCGGCACCCTCACGGTCGGCGCGCAGGCGCTCGTCAAGCGCGGCGTGACGGCGGTGTACGCCTGCGCCACGCACGCGCTGCTGTCGGGTCCGGCTGTGCAGCGGATCAGCGGAAGCGCCATCCAGGAGCTCGTGGTCACCAACACCATTCCATTACCCCCGGAGAAGCGCGTCGACAAGATCACGGTGCTCTCGGTCGCGCCCCTGCTGGCCGAGGCCATCCGGCGTGTGCATGAGGATCGGTCGGTGAGCCAGTTGTTTGACTGACGGGGCAGAGCAGCGGGCTGGCGTTGATACTCCGCGGGCATAACACTAGAATGGTGAAGCCATGCACATTCCCCCCTTCCTGATCGCGGGGCTCCTGGCGCTGTTGTTCACCTACGCCATCGCGTATGAGATGCGGTGGGTGGCGCAGGGGTTGGGCGCGATGGCTCCGCCTGGGGGCCGGCACATCCATACCCATCCGGTTCCGCGGCTCGGCGGCCTCGCCATCTTCGGGGGCGCGCTGCTGGCACTGCTCGTCACGCTGCCGATCGACCAGCCGGTCGCCCTGGTACGGGAAACTCGCTATGTGGTGCTCGCCGTCCCGTATAAGCCGCCGCCGCTGCCGGTGGTGGGCATCTTGCTCGGCGCGGCCGCGATCACCGCCCTGGGGGCGTTTGACGATGTGCGCTCGCTTCCGGGGCGGGTGAAATTCCCTCTGATCTATGCCATCGCCACCATTCCGGTGTGGTTCGGCATGACGACCGACTTCATGACGCACCCGGTCACCGGCGCGGTCGTGCCGCTGGGGATGGCCGGCAAGGTGTTCACCGTGGTGTGGCTGGGCTCCATGGCCATCGCCATGAACTCCATCGACGGTGTGGACGGACTGGCTGCCGGTGTGTCGGTGATCACCGGCATGACGCTCCTCAGCGCCGCCGCCTACCGTCACGACGTGCTGGCTATGACGCTGGCCGCCGCCGCGGCCGGTTCGGCGCTGGGCTTCCTGCGCCACAACTTTAATCCGGCCCAATCGTTCATGGGCGACTCCGGGTCGATGCTGTTGGGATTTCTGCTGGGCGCCGCCGCAGTGCAGGGGCTGGCGAAGGCGGCCACCGCCCTGAGCCTCGCGGTGCCGGTGCTCGCGCTGGCTCTGCCCATTCTGGACACAGGCTATGCCATCGTCCGGCGGTACCGGAACGGCGTCTCCATCTTTGTTCCGGACCGGGGCCACCTGCACCATCGCTTACTGGATCGCGGACTGTCGCAGCGGCAGGTCGTGTTCACGCTGTGGCTGCTGTCGGCCATCCTCGGACTAGGTGGTCTGGCCGCCGCCGGAATCAACCGGATGCTGTCGCTGGTGTTGCTGACGGTGATCGCCGTCTTTCTGGTGGTGCTGGGGTGGCGCCTCGGCCTGGCTCACCTGCACCGGCCACACGCCGCCGAACTCCCGGGTCCTGCCAACCTCCCCTGACACGCGTGCGGCGGCACGCACATCTTAGGGCGTCCCGGTTCCTACAGTAGATGGTCACGCTGACCGAACCCAAGCCGCTGGCTGCCCGCCAGGCCGCGTCGGCGGGGCGGGTGTCCGTCATGACAATCTTCGGGACGCGGCCGGAGGCCGTGAAGATGGCGCCGGTCGTGCAACGGTTGCGCGCCAGCGCGGAGTTCGCCCCCGTCGTGGTCACCACCGGCCAGCACCGGGAGATGCTGGATCAGGTCACGCGGCTGTTTGGAATTACCCCGGACGTGGATCTGGACATCATGCGGCCGGAGCAGTCGCTGGTCGACATCAGCACCCGCGCGCTGACCGGGCTGCACCGGGTCTTGGACGAGCTGCGGCCGGAGATGGTCCTGGTGCAGGGTGACGCCCACACGACATTCATCGGCGCGCTGGCCGCCTACTACCACCGGATTCCGGTCGGACACGTCGAGGCCGGGTTGCGCACCTACGACAGGTACCAGCCGTTCCCCGAGGAGATGAACCGCCGGATGACCTCGGCCCTCGCCGAGCTGCAGTTTGCGCCGACCCCCCGTGCGAAGCGCAACCTGCTGGCGGAGGGGATCCCGGAGCAGTCGATCTTCGTCACGGGCAACACGGTGATCGATGCGTTGCAGACGGTGCAGCATTTGCCGGCCGTCCCGGCCGTCCCTGGGATTCCTCCACTCGCGGGCCGCCGGCTGCTGCTGGCCACGACGCATCGCCGGGAAAACTGGGGCGAACCCCTGCGGGAGATTTACCTGGCGCTGCGGGAGTTGCTGGACCGCTTCCCCGACGTGCTGCTGATCTTCTCGGTGCACCCGAACCCGGCGGTGCGCCGGATTGTGCACGACGTCTTGCACGAGCATCCGCGGGCCCACCTGATCGAGCCGCCGGAGTACCCGGTCTGGGTGCGCCTGATGCAGCAGGCCACCCTGATCCTCACCGATTCCGGCGGTATTCAAGAGGAAGCCACGGCCCTGGGACGGCCTGCCCTGGTGCTGCGCTGGGTGACCGAGCGCCCCGAAGGCGTCGAGGCCGGGACCATGTCGCTGGTGGGTACCGACCGTATCGCCATCGTCCGAGAGGCGGCCCGCCTGCTCACCGATCCGGCGGCATACCAGGCGATGGCCCGCGCCCACAATCCGTTCGGTGACGGCCGGGCGTCAGAACGAATCGTGCAGGCGCTGCGTTTCTACTTTACGAGGAGTGCGGACCGCCCCGAGGAGTTTGCGGGGTAGGGGGGCTGATGCGCACGCTGGCGGTCCTGCTCGTCATGTTCACCGCTGCTGCAGCGGCCGTCTTCGCCCCGTTCCAACTCGACTGGTTGACGAGGCACAGTGAGACACTTGCGCCGAGTCGAGTTGGGACGGGGTTCGCCACGCCCGCGGATCTGCTCGAGGTGAAGAGCACCCTGGCGGGCGTGGTGCTGGAGGACCGTCTGGTGAAAGCCGGCGATCAGGTAGACGACGCTCAGCCGCTGGTGTACGTCCGCACGCCGCTGACCGGCACGATCGGGGTCGCGGCGCGCGCCCCCCGCGACGGCGTGATTGGGGAGGTCCTGGTGCAGCCGGGCCAGCGGATCGAACGAGGCGACATCGTCATCCGGCTGCAGCCCCGATAGCCCCGGTGTTCACAATCTACAATTGGCAATCTTTCATGTGCGTCATCATGGGGGATTTATAGGCGCGGTGCGGAATCACCACCACAGACGCCGGTGCCGTTCCACCCAATTTCCCTCTCTGGTGGGAAAGGGTAGGGTGAGGGTCAGGTGAGGGCGCGGCGTCAGGGCGAGGGAGGCAGGAGCGTGGTCAGGCGCGTCGTGGTGGTGGGGATAGTGCTGGCGGTCGTGCTGACGCCGCTCATGGGCTGGGCGCAATCCAAGGCTGTGCTGCCGCCGATCATGCCGCTGCGCGACATCAAGCCCGGCATGCGTGGCATCGGGCGCACTGTCATCCAGGGCCAAAAAATCGAGGAGTTCGATATTGAAATCATGGGCATTCTGCAGGGCGGCGGGGACGTGATCCCGGTCCGCCACCTGATCCTGTTTCGCGCGTCCGGACCGGTCACCGATCGCTCCGGCGGGACCGCGGCGGGGATGAGCGGGAGCCCGCTGTTTATCAACGGTAAGCTGATCGGCGCCCTGTCGGCCGGCTACCTCTGGCAGCCCGGAAAACGGGAACTGGCGCTGGGCACCCCGATCGAAGACATGCTCACTGTGCTCGACCTCCCGAATGGGACTGCGCAGACCCCCTGGCCGCGGACATTCGCCGCCTCCGAACCGTTTCACATCGGCAGGCGCGCGATCACCCGCGTCGTGGTCACCGACACCCTGGCGCAGGCCCAGCGGGTGGATGAGGCCGGTCTGCCCGGCATGACCGCGTTCATCCCGGCCACGTTTCCGGTCATGGTGTCGGGATTATCACCGCGCGCGATGGGATTCCTGCGGCAGGCGCTGGGCGCCGCGCAGCCTCTGTTGCAGTATGACCAGGAGGGGGCGACGTTCGTCGCATCGCCGATCACCGGTGGGAGTTCCGTGGGGATCTTGCAGGTGCGGGGGGATGTGAGCTACGGCGGGATGTGCACCGTCACCCTGCGGGTGGGGGACAGGCTGCTCATCTGCGGGCACCCCTGGGATCAGATGGGCGAGGTGGAGTACGCCCTGACCACCTCCGACATCGTCACCGTCGTACGCACCCTGCAGGAACCATTCAAAGAAGGGAACCTCGGCGACCTGATTGGGAAGATCGACCAGGATCGCGGGCCGGCGATTCGCGGCGTGATCGGCCGGATGCCCCGCATGCTGGCAGTGCGCGTGGCGGTGACCGATCTGGACGCTGGGACGCGGATCGAGAAGGGGGTGCAGGTCGTGCGCCGGCGCGATCTGGCCAAGACCTTCGCTGCGGCCATGGCGCTTACCGCTGTCGACCGGGCTCGCGGACAAATCTTGGGTGGCGGCACCGCCAGCGTGAAGATCACATTGCGGGCGAAGGGGCTGCCCCGGGTGATCAGCCGCGAGAATGTCTTCTATAACAGCCGCGACGTGGCCCTCGCCTCGTTGCTGGATCTCCCGGACGCTTTGAACTTTCTCCTCTATAACGATCTCGCCCCCCTCGATCCAGTGGACATGAATATCGAGATCAGTGTGACCGGCAAACGCCAGACAGCAGCCATCGCTGAGACCACGGTGGAGCGGCGCGAAGTGGCTCCAGGCGAGCGCCTGCGTGTGCACATGACCCTGCGGCCGTTTCAGGAACAGACGGTGCCGTCGCGCGTGATTGAGATTTCGATTCCCCGGGACTTCCCGCGCGGCCCGGCGGTGCTTGTCGTCGGTTCGGCGGGCAGGCAAGTATCCTTGGAATCTGCTCCGGAGCAGGGCCTGGCGCAGTTGCTGCAGCAGGAACCTCAGCCCAGCCCGGCGGCCACGCTGGACGGGGCGATCCAGTTGTTTGAGGACTACGGGAAGAACACCGACATCTTACTGCAACTCATTCCCTTCGGGCTGCCTCCGGAAGGCAGCGAGTTCGTGAAGTTTGACGTCTTCGCCGGTGAAGTGGTCCGCACCGATTGGGTAGTGCAAGGCGAGATCCAGATTCCCATCCTCATCCGCTGATCTGCCCCGCACCCCTGGCGGAGGGGAATACCGCGGCAGAACCGCGGGAATGTCTGTAGTGAGGAGAGTGGCGACCCAACACCCCGCGGCAATGCGCCTCACGATTGCGGTCCTCATCCTGATCGCGCTCCTGGGCGCCGGGCTGGCGTGGTTGGCCGGGTCCGGTGCCCTGGCGGCATCGGTGCGCGCCGCCGCGGTGGCCCAGGTCTCGCAGGCGCTGGGACGCGAGGTCCGCGTCTCACGTATGGCCGGTGATCCCCTGCGTGGAATCGTCCTCGACGGCGTGCGGATCGCCGCGCCCCCTGGCGAGCGTGGGACCTTCGTGGATGTGACCCGCATCGTCCTGCGGTTCCGTCCCCTTGCCCTGCTGGTCGATCTGCTGCGCGGTCGAGGCCCAGCCACCAGCCTGGCCACCATCGAGCTGAACCGCCCCGTCCTGACGCTCTCGCGTGATGCCGCGGGCCAGTGGAACATCCCCCGCCTTCCCCAGCGGCGGAAGGGCGGCGGGGGGCTTGCTGCGTTCACGGGCACGGTGGAGGTCCGCGAGGGGACGCTGCTCGTCCTTGACGCCTGGAACAGGCCGGTGCCCTTTGGCGCGCATTTCGAACGGGTGACCGGGAGTGTGTCCTGGAGCGATTCCCCGCGCCTGCGCCTGGAAGTGGACGCGGTTGACACCTCCGGCCGCACCCCTGCGTTGCTGCACGTCGCTGCGACGGTCCTCCCAGCAGACGCCGTTGTGGATCTTGTGTTCACGACACGCGGCGCGTCGGCTGCGCACTGGGGGCCGTATCTGGCGCATCTGGACTGGTTGCGGTGGACCGGCGGCACCGTGGATGGGACTGCCCGTCTGCTGGTGTCACGCCGGGGAGCGGCGATGGCCTTCGACTATCGTGCCACCTTCCAGCTGCACGAAGGCCGCGCGGTTTTGGTCCCATCCCAGGTGGCGCTGACTGACATCGAGGGGCCGCTGGTGCTGGACAACCGTCGCGTGACCAGCGATGGACTGACGATGATGGTGGAGTCGTCCCCGGTCTGGGTGAGAGGCGAGATCGCGTACCTGGCCGACGCCCATCTCGACCTCGCCATCCGGTCGGCGTCGCTGGATCTGGCCACCCTGAAACGCCTGTTCTTCCCCAGCACGGGGCTGCAGATCTCGGGCCGCACCGGGGGGGAAGCGCGGGTGGTCGGGCCGCTGGACGCGCTCCTCGTTGATGGGGATGTGACCAGCGGGGCCGGCCATATCCAGGGACAAACATTTTCGGATCTCTCCACCCACCTGCAACTCTACGGCGGCGTGTTGGTCTTTGACGACCTGGACGCGACCGTCGATGATGGTCGAGCGCGCGGGTACGCGCGACTCACCCTGCCCACCCTGGAGTTCTTCGTCCTGGCCGATCTCGAGCGCGTCGATGCCAGGGGGCTGACGTCTCTGGACCTGCTGCCGCTCCCGGTGAAGGGCAAGGCCACCGGATTCATCGCCGCCGCCGGGAGGCCGGGTGCCGTCATCGGGCAGGCCCGCCTGGGCCTCGCAAGCGGGGACGTCGCCGGCATGGTGATCGACCGTGCGGATGTGGTGCTTGGATTCGAGCGAGGCATCGTGGAAGTCGACCGGTTCGAGGCTCACCGCGGTCCGGCCGTGGCGCACGCCACCGGCACAATTGGCCTGGGCGGGTCGCTGGACTTGGCGCTCGTGGCAACCGATGTAAACCTCCAGGCCGTGGGGCGCTTGGTGGGACCCGGGCAGTGGCTGGCCGGGACTGCGGATCTGGCCGGGCGCGTCGCCGGTACGGTGCTGGTTCCTGTGGTATCCGGCCGCCTCGACGCGCGCGAGGGCCGGCTGGGCCCATTCCCCTTCGATCAGGCCACGGGATCGCTTACGCTCGGGACGACCGGGCTCGTGACGCCGGGGCTGCTGTTGCGCGATGGCGAGGGCGTCTACGAAGCTGTGGGCGAGGTCAGGTGGGGGGCGCCGGAATCGGTGGACCTCGCCATCCGGGCGCATCGCATACCCGCGCAACGACTGCTTGATGTGGCCAAGGTGCCGCTCGATGCGGAGGGCACCGTGTCCGGGACGGTGAGGCTGACCGGCACGTTCACCGATCCACAGGCCGATGGCGCATTGACGCTCAGCGATGGCATTGTCGCCGGCCAGCCCGTGGATCGACTGATTGCCGCGTTCCGCTGGGCGCGGGGGGCACTGTCCCTCGACGATGCCGCGCTGGAAGTGAATGCGTCGCGCATCTCGATCCACGGCAGCGTGGATCCGCGTGGCCAGCTGGCGCTATCCTTTGCTGCCCCGGCCTTCGACCTCCACGACGTCGCGGCCCTCCGCAACGGCGCGGTGCACGCCGACGGGATCATCATCCTGGAAGGGACCCTGGGTGGCTCGTTGACCGCGCCCACCGTCACCGCGGCCCTGTCATCCTCGACGGTCCGGCTCAACGGGCAGCCGATAGACCGCGTCGAGGGTACCGCGCATTATCAACGGGGCCGGCTGATCCTGGCCCCGCTGTCCTTCCTCCACGAGGGGGGAACGCTCCAGCTGGCCGGCAGCACGCTGCTGGGCGAAGATCCGGTGCTGGATTGGCATGCCTCCGCGCAGCAGGTGCGGATCCGGACGTTGCTGGGACTCCTTCGGATCCAGCCGCGGTTTGCGCTGGATGGCCTGGTGGACGGTGAGATCGCCGTGAGCGGGAGGGCCAGCGATCCTGCCGCCGTTCTGGTCGCCCAACTCACCGACGGCGTGGCGGGAGACCATGCCATCCGCCATGCCGCCGTCAACGCCACGCTGGCCGGGCATGCGATCACGCTGCGGACGCTGTCTGTCACGCCCGAGCAGGGCACCATGATCGGCGCAGGGCGTATTGATCTCAGTGGGACCAGTGACCTGGAGCTCAACGGCCAGGGGCTCAGCCTCAGCCTGCTGCAGTCGGTGGCCGGCGGGCGGCGCTCGTTGGAGGGTGAGCTGGAGTTCACCCTGCAAATTAGCGGCAATCTCGCCGATCCGCTGGTGGGTCTCTCAGCGGCTGTCACCAACGGTATGGTAGGCGGTACCCCGTTCGATCGAATGCTGCTGCAGGCGTACTACCGGGACGGCCAGTTCTCGATCGAGCAGGGACTCGTCCAGCAGGACCGGCACAAGGTCAAACTGACTGGAACGGTGCCGGTCGATCCGCTGGGGCTGCGGCTCGACGAGGCTCGGCCCGTGGACGTGCATGTCGCGCTGGTCGACGCCGACCTCTCAATGGTCTCGCTGCTCACAGAACGCATCGAGGAGGGGCGAGGCCCGCTCGCCGGAGAGCTGCACCTGACCGGCACGCTGGCCCAGCCGCACCTGCAGGGGGCGCTGGCGGGCAGCGGCGGCGTTCTGCGATTGCGCGGGTTGGAACCAAGCCTGACGGACCTGGAGGGTCGTCTCGAATTCGCGGACGGCGAAATCCGGGTCGCGGAGCTGCGGGCGAGGGCTGGAGATGGAGCAGTGGCCATCTCCGGTCTTATCGGGCTGCAGCGGTTCAAGCCCAATCGAGTGGCGTTGGCCATGGAAGCGGTCGGGGCGCGCCTGCAGTATGCTCCGTACTTTGACGGAGTCGCCGATGGCATCCTGCGGCTGGAAGGACCAGTGGACGGGCTGTCGGTCAGCGGGTCGTTGACCCTCAGACGCGGAGATCTCTTCGTGCTTCCGGTCCATACGTTGGAGCGGACGTCGGGCACCGACTTCGACCCCGTCCTACACCTTGAAGTGACTGCCGGCGATGAGCTGTGGGTGAACCTCGGACAGTTGCGCCTCCAGGTCCAGGGAACCGTTCGGGCACAGGGGACGTTGCTTCATCCGCGGCTGGCGGGTGAGGTGCAGTCTACGCGCGGGACGTTTACGGCGTTCAACTCGGCATTTGCCCTGACCGAGGGCCAGGCAACCTTCGCGGAATTCCGCGGCACCACCCCGTTCGTCGATGCCAGAGCTGAGACCGATGTGCAACTGGTGAGTCCCCCCGGATCCGAAAACCGCTTCGAAACAGTGCACGTCTTTCTGCACATCACCGGCACACCGGATGATCTCGCCGTCGAGGTGACCTCCGATCCACCGCTGACGCGCGGGGAGATCCTCGCCGCGCTGGCCGAGCGTGTCGGGGTGACCAGGCTCCTGCGGGGCGAAAGTGTGGAGACCATGTTGCAGGCGGAAATGAGCGCCGCGGTCTTTGGATCGGTCAGCCGCGCCATGGCACAGGCGTTTGGGCTCGAAGAGCTCACCATCGCCTACGATGTCGAGCGGCCGCTGACGCTGCGCGTCGGGAAATTGATTGTGCGCAATCTGTACGTCACGCTGACGTCTGCGTTTGGGGTTGACCCGCGATCCGTGTGGTCCATGGAGTATCGCCTGACACCCTCCACGATGTTCAGTTTCTCGGTCGATAATTTGGGCACGTACGACGTCCTCTGGCGGATCACGCACCGCTTCTAGAAATCCCGCATTTCTCCGGGCAGGACTTCCCCATCGGCTTTGCGAAACTTCGGTCGTGCTGACTGCGTATCTGAAAGAACTGCAGAAAATCGCGCTGCTGCGGCCCGAGGACGAGCAGCAGTTGTGGTATCAGTACCGCATCCAGAAAGACGCCGAGAGCCGCCTGCGGCTCATCGAAGCGTACCAGCCGTTGGTGTTTAAGCTCGTCATGCAAATCCGCCCCCCAGACGTCGTGTTGATGGACATGCTGCAGGAGGGGACGGTCGGGCTGATTGAGGCCGTGGAGCGTTTCGACCCCTCCCGAGGGGTGCGGTTCTCTACCTTTGCCGCCTATCGGGTCCGCGGGCGCGTGCTGAACTCGTTGCGACGGATCCGGCCTGTGGAGTACTCGCTGGAACAGGATGGCCAGAGCGAGATGGCGCTGGCCACACGCCTCGCCGATCCAGAATCCGATCATGCCCTCCTTGACGTCGAGGATGACGCCATGGTGGCGCAGGTCTGGCGGGCGGTGCGGGAGCTCCCGGAGCGTGAGCGTGCGATCCTGTGGGCCACCTACGCGGAATCGCGCGATCCGCGGCGCATTGCCGCGGAGCTACGAATTAGTCTGTCGCACTTCTACCGCCTGCACAAACAGGCCCTGTCGCACATGCGGCAGCTGGTGCTCGACGACGTGCAGCGGCCCAAGAATGCTCCTGGATACTAAATACGTGTGCTCGGGATGGTGAGGAGGACCGCGATGGCCGGAACAGGAGACACGCAGGTACTGACGAGGATCGGCTTTGCGCAGCGGTGGCTGGACCGGGCGAAACGCCAGTGCACCGAAGGCAACCTGACCCGGACCGCTCTGACGCTGGTGCTGGCCGGCGCGGAAGTCCACCATGCGATCGAAGCGACAGGCGCTCCGGCGGGTGTGGGGACGCGTCGGTCGACGCCGTTCGCATTCGTGCTCGTCAGTGCGGTTGTGGCTTCGGCCCTCCTCCTCGCGTCGCGGTGGCCAGTGACATCCGGGGCGGCGTCGTCGCCACCGCCGCGCCTGGTCAGGCTGTCATCGTCATCTGGCGCACTGCTTGAGGCCGTGGGGACGGCGGGGTCTGCATCAAGGCCGGCGTCGCCCTCCGCCGCCGCCGGCGGTCCCAGATCTGGACGCGTCGTGGACGCACAGGTCGCATCTCCTTCCGCCACACTCCTCGGAACGGGACACGAGCTGCCCCTTGACCGTACAAGCGGCACTGCTCCCATCGTCGTCGGATCGTCCCATATCTCCATGTCTGAACTCATCGATCTGGTATTGACCGCCGAGCGGGCGCTGCGGCAAGAACCCGCCGGGACATCTTCCCCGTAACATCGAGTGATGCCGGTGCGCGGATCCGGCCGCGGTCCACGAGCGGCCTCCGGCCGGAGTTTGTGCGTGGAGGAGAGGCGATGAGCCGTCCAGCGTTCCGGCTTCTGGTGGCCCCCGTGGTGGTGGCCTGCATCGCGCTGCTCTCAGCGCCGGGGTTGACGCAGTCACCGGCGCCGCAGCCGTCTCCCGCCGCTCCCCAGCAACCCTCGCCGCCTCCCGCCTCCCCGCCGCCCCCGATCGTCAAGAGGATCGAAGTCTCGGGCAATGTGAAGATCGCCAGCGAGCAGATTCTGGCCGTGGTCACACAGACAAAGGCGGGCGAGCTTCTCAACGACGAGAAGTTGCGGGCTGATGTGCGCGCCATCAACGATCTGGGTTGGTTCGCCGATGTATCCGCCCGGTTCGAGCCAGAGCAGGGCGGTGTCGCGGTGATTTTCCTTGTGACAGAGAATCCGACGGTCGTTGATATCGTCATCGAGGGGAATACCGCCGTCACGGCCGGCGAGATTCGCGCCGCGCTGGGGGTGCCGGTCGGCGAAGTCTTGAACCTCACCAAAATGCGCGAAGGCGCCCGTTCCGTGCAGAAGCTGTACGCGGACAAGGGGTTTGGACTGGCACGCGTCGCCGACCTGAGCCTCCTGCCTATGGAGCGTCTGAACGAAGCGCGGCTGCGGGTACGTATCGCCGAAGGGGTCGTGGAGGCGGTCCGCTTTGAGGGACTGAGGAAAACTCTGCCGGTGGTGGCGGCGCGCTATGTGCGGGAGACGAAACCCGGGGTCGTTTTCAATCTGAACGTCCTGCAGCGCGATTTACAGCGGCTGTTTGATACCGGATTGTTCGAATCCATTCGAGCTCGGCCGGAACCGGGTGCTGCTCCGGACTCCACCGTCATCACCATCGAGGTGAAGGAAGCTCGCACGGCGTCGGCCTCCTTTGGACTGGGGTATAGCTCGAGCGAAGGGTTGTTGGGATTTATCGAGTACCGGGATCGAAACTGGCAGGGCCTGGGGCAATCCGTTGCCGTCCGCGCGGAGCGAGCCGTGCAGGAGGGCACTGCCGAGCAACTCAACTACGAAGTGAGCCTCAACGAACCGTTTCTCGACCCGCTGGGGACCGGTCTCGATCTGAGTCTCTTTTCCCGAAATTCTGTGGAGCAGGAGTACGCCCTCCTCAGCGGGCAGGCCACATCCCGCTTTAGCCTCCGGCGGGACGGGGCGACCCTAGGGCTCAGTCGGCCGCTGGATGGCGTCACGACCGGACTGATCAGACTCCGAAGCGAGTTCACCAACTTCAGTGCCCTCCCGCTCGACCCCAGTGATCCTGTTCCGTGTGGACCGGCGCCGGATCCCCGCTGTCCCCCGCCTTCGCTGCTGACGCCGGGTCGGGTTGTCAGCTTCCAGCTCTCAGCCATCCGCGACACACGGAACTCCCGATTTGCGCCCACCTCAGGGGACCGGATTCTCGCATCCGCCGAACTGGCGCCGCTGTGGCTCGGCGGGGAATTTGACTTCACGAAACTGAACCTCGACTATCAGCGCCTGTTCCCGACAGGTGGCGGCGCGGCATTCGTCGTCCGGCTGCTCGGAGGTCTCGCCAACGGGACGGTGCCGCTGCAGGACCAGTTTGTCCTCGGGGGCCCCAGCACCGTGCGCGGGCTGCCGTCGGGCTTCAAGCGCGACACGAGCATTCTCGTCGGCAACCTGGAGTACCGGTTCCCAATGAGCGCGCTCATCCCGTCGTTTACAGATGTGAGCTTGGTGCTCTTCGCCGACAGTGGAGCCGCCCCACTGGACAGTACTCCCGAGACAGGATATGGCGTCGGCATCGCCATTAACACGCCGCTGGGCCCGATCCGCATCGACCTGGCGTGGCGCGGGCTCGATGGGAGCCGGCAGACGTGGCTGTCCCTTGGGGCACCCTTCTAACAGGAAACGACGTTGGAACGTTGGAGCGTTGGAAAGGTGAAGAGTTACGACCAGCGTCCCCAGGAAGAACTCTCCAACTTTCCAACTTTCCAACTCTTCAACTCCGCGGAGCCGAGGTTTCCCGCGACGCGGACGATTCGCTCGAGCGTCGCCCCGCTTATCGGCTTGCTGATGCTCGCCGCCGGCGTCGCGCCTGCCTGGGGCCAGACGGCGGTCCAGCAGGTGGTGGTCGAACTCAGCTTTGACGGCGCCACGCCTCACCGGATCATCCGGGACCGCCTCGAGGCGACGGTGAGCAGCGTCGCCGAGCGCCTGCTGCTTGGCCGCCCTTTGGAGCAGGTCGCGGCCTTGCTGCCCAGGCCAGAAGAGGCGATTGCCAGCGTGATCGAACGCGTCGCCGTCGGCTACGCTGTTGCCGACGCGGCGGTGCGTCCCAGCGCAACCACGGTGGTCAGCATCCGCATGCGGCCGGTCCGTCCCGTCGTGCGCGAGATCACCGTGATCCCCGACCTGCGCGCGCTGCACCAGCGCGTCCAGCCCCTCCTGACCGGGCTACTGTCGGGACCGGCGGCGGAGATCCAGGTGTTGATGACCGGGCTGCCGGTGGCGTCACTGCAGTGGGCGGACTCGCTGATCGAGCTTCGGGTCCGCGACGTCGTGGAGGCGGCGCTGCCAGGATTCACCGCCACGATCCGGATCCATCCCGCGGAAGCCGCGCAGCTCGACCTGACGATCGTGCCCAAAGACTCACGCGTCATCCGCAACATCGGCGTGCGGTTCCGGTCCACATCAATTCCCATCGTGCTGTTGGACCAGCATGGTCCGCAGGTCGCCTCCATGGCGGAACCGTTACGCGGCCTCCCGGTCGCCTTTGCCGGGACTGTGCGGCGCGCCCTGGAGCGAATGCTCAACGAGCAGCTGGCGGCGTACCCTCCTGCCGCGGATTACAATATCGTGGCCACCTCCCGGATCGAGGCCGCTGAGACCACCTACGTGACCGTCTCCGCGGAATCGCTGGTGTACCGGGCACGGGTCGAAGCCCGCCTCAATATCGGGCCCAGCGCGCCCGGCCCGGAAGTCGTGGTCCACTTGGGCCGGCTGGTTGCCCCGCCGCTGGAGCCGTTCCTCGAGGTCCGCCTGGTGCCGACCCCTCTCTCGCTCACGGCAGACCTGGGCTTTCGCTACGAGGTGTCCCCGGTCTCGTCGCTGGGGGTGACCTATGCGCCGTCGACGCAGGAGACCATGCTGTGGACGACCGTGCAGGTCAGCCCCGATCTCGGCCTGCGCGGGGAGTGGGCGGTGCCCACCCAGGTGTTTGAAGGGACGCTGACCTACCGCCTCAACGAGTTCCTGGCGTGGGAACTCGTCGGCACATCACGCGGCGACGTGTGGCTGCGGCTGACCAGCAACCTGTGAAACAGGAAAAGGGAAGAGGGATAAGGGAAGAGGGAAGACGGAAAGCACGCGGTGTTGGGTATGGTGAGGTACAATTGTGTGAGCGATTTGGCATGAGGTGAGGAAGCGGGTAGTAGTTCCTTCTTCCCTCTTCCTTCTTCCATTTTCCCTAGAGGAGGCTTGTGATGCAGATTCGAGGGAAGACAATTCGCACGCGGTGTTGGGTATGGTGAGGTACAATTGTGTGAGCGATTTGGCATGAGGTGAGGAAGCGGGTAGTAGTTCCTTCTTCCCTCTTCCTTCTTCCATTTTCCCTAGAGGAGGCTTGTGATGCAGATTCGAGGGAAGACAATTCCCACGCTCTGGCTCGGCGGTGCGGCCGTTGTCGCTCTGCTGGTCCTGATCGGCCTGGTGGCGTGGCAGAGCGGCCCGGTCCTGGGGCAGTCGTTTACCATCGGGTATGTGGACATGCAGCGCGCCCTGGATAACCACCCGCGCAAGGCCTCGTCAGAACGCGCCCTGCAGGAGTTCTTTCAGGCCAAGCAACGCGAGTTCCAGCAACGGGTCAAGAGCCTGGGGCCGGTGCAGCGCCAGGAGCTGGACCGTCAGCTCCAGCAGGAGTTCGTGCAGAAACGCGAGGAGCTGCTGAGCGGGCTGGACAAAGACATCCGCGTGGCCGTCGAGAAGGTCGGCCGCGACCACGGCATGAGCATCGTACTCGACCGCACCGTCGTGCTGTACGGCGGGGTGGACCTGACCGACGCGGTGATCGCCCAGTTGACTGCGAAGTAGGGTTCCCGTCTCCGACATGTGGCAGGGACATGCGGCGCGGACCACGGTGCGGGCCGGGTTTCTCCTGGTCCTCGCGGTGGTATTGGCGGGAGGTTGCCGGGGACGGGTCCGCAGCACCTCCGCCCCGGTGGCAGAGACCCGTGTGGGCGTCGTCGACTTGCAGGTTGTGACCCGCGCGCACCCTCACTGGCAGGAGCTCAATGCCGTGGTCCAGCAGGTGGCGGACGTGCAGGCGCAACTGGCCCTGCTCCCGGGGGCGCCGGTCATGCCTGAGGTCGATGTGCAGCGCGCGCTCGACCTGGAAGCACGCCAGCTGCAGGGCGAGCTAGACAAGGAGCTGGCCTTCGTCAAACAAGACACCGAGCGGCGCCTGGAGGCCTTCGCGGACGGGTTGCGCACCGAGCAGGCGGCCAAGATCGATCAGGTCCGTCAGGACCTGGAGGCCCAGGGGGGTCGGGCGATCCTGGCCAAGCGCGACGAGTTGCGTGCGCAGTTGCGCGAGGCCGAGCAATCCATCCGTGATGAGTACCGCTATCCTCTGCTGAACCTTCGCCTGCGGGCCGAGGTGGCAGGCCTCACCTCAGAAGAAGAGGCGAAGCAACTGCAGCAGCAAGTCCAGGCCCTGCAGGATGAGCGCGCACAGCGCATCGCCGCCAAGGCGGACGAGACGCAAAAAGCGTTTACGGCGTTTCAGAAGGCCAAAGAGGATGAGATCAACGCGAAGCTGTTGACCGCGGAGCAGGCGGCGCAGGCAGAGGCGCAGCAGCGGCTGCTGGTCCGCCAGCAGGAACTGCAAGAAGAACTGAGACACACCGCAGCCGGCATGGAAGAGACATTCCGCGCCCGCCTGGACCGGCGCCGCAAGGAACTCCTGGCCGCGGCCCAGGGGCCGGTGCCAGGACGGCAGGGCACATATACGGAGAGTCTGGGCGAACGCACCCGGCGGCTGCGGGCGGAACTGGCGTCCCTGCAAGAGCAGCGGGTCCGGCTCGAGGACGGCATCCTGGCCGAGGTGAAAATCGAGGTCGCGGCCATCGCGCAGGACCGCAGACTCGATGTGGTCCTGACCCGATTCGTCAGCAATGTGGCCGGGATCGACATTACCACCGACGTGGTCGAGAAGCTGAAGCGATGAACGCCGCGGGAACGCGAGGATGGGTTCCGCTCGTTGTCGGTGTGCTTCTCGTGGCGACCGGATGCGGACCGCGGATCGGGGTGGTGGACTCCAAGCGGATCATCAACGAGAGTGTGCTGGGGCTCTCCTACCAGAAGCAGCTCGATGACCGGGAGAAGGCTATGGTGGCGGATCTGCGTCTGCTCACCGGGCAACTCAGTAAAGAGGACCTGGAAGGCCGCCGGCAGACGTATCTGAAGGAACTCGCTGCGCTGCGTCGTGATCTCGAAGAGCAGCTCAATGAACGTGTCCACGCCGCGGTGGCGGATGAAGCACGCCGGCGGCGGCTGCGGGTGGTCCTGGTCAAGCAGGCCATCAGATTCGGCGGCATCGATATCACAGACGTGGTGCTGGCCAGACTCAAATGATGGGCGTGGGGGCAGCATGAAGCTCCGCGAGCTGGCTGTGGCGATTGGCGGAGAACTCGTGGGGGACGGCGAGGTCGTGGTCACAAGCGTCACCGAGGTCGGGCGTGCGGTTCCTGGGGCGCTGGTGATGGTGCGCGAGGCGCACCTGCTCTCACTCGCGGAGGCGAGCACGGCCTCCGCGCTGCTCCTTTCGCAAGACCTGCGGGCCATGGTCAAACCCGCGGTTCGGGTCAAGGATGCGCGGCTGGCGTTGGCGCGGGCGATCGCGTTGCTGTATCCTGCGCCGCCCGCCCCTCCCGGGGTGCATCCCACGGCGGTCATCGGCGGGCAGACCATTGTTGGCACGGGGGGATTCGTTGGTCCATACGTCGTGATCGGCGAGGGGTCGCGGATCAGCGACGGCGTGACCATCATGGCCGGGTGCGTGCTGGGTCGCCAGGTGACCGTTGGCGAGGGCACCGTCATCTATCCCCGCGTGGCCGTGTACGATCGCACCGAGATCGGCCGGCGGGTCATCCTGCACAGCGGTGCGGTGGTTGGCAGCGATGGTTTCGGCTATGCGGTCAGTGCGGGCGAGCACGTGAAGATTCCGCATATCGGTCGTGTGGTGATTGAAGACGATGTGGAGATCGGCGCCAACACGACAATCGACCGGGCGACGCTCGGCGAGACCCGCATTGGCGCCGGCACGAAAATTGACAATCTCGTGCAGGTGGCCCACAACGTCACCGTTGGGCGAGGGGTCGTGATCGTGGCCCAGTGCGGTATCGCCGGGAGTGTCATCATCGGGGACGGCGCGGTGTTGGCCGGACAGATTGGGGTGAAGGACCACGTCCACATCGGCGCACGCGCGACGATTCTGGCTAAGTCCGCCGTGACCAAGGACGTGCCGGAGGGAGCGGTGTTTTCCGGGAATCCCGCCCGCCCCCACCGTGAAGGCCTCAAGCAGCAGGCCGCGCTGCACCGGATGCTGCACACAGATTCCCCACCGCGCCATCGCAACGCGGGATGATCTCGGTTCCGCAACGGACGATCCGCCGGCCGGTGACATGCTCGGGCATCGGCATCCACACCGGAGATCCCGCGACGGTGGTGTGCCAGCCGGCCCCGCTCGGCACCGGCATCGTGTTTGTGCGCGTGGACCGTCCCGCCTCCCCCGCGGTCAAAGCGGCCGCCAGCATGGTGAGCGACACGCAGCGCGGTATCACTCTGGGGCAGCGCACACCTGTGCGCACGGTGGAGCATCTGCTCGCCGCCGCGGCCGGCGTGGGCGTGAGCAACCTGCGCGTCGAGGTGCGCGGAGAGGAACTGCCCATCCTGGACGGGAGTGCCGCGCCGTACGTCGAGGCGCTCACCTCCGCGGGGATCATCGAGCAAGCGGGGCGGCGGCCGGTGCGGACGGTGCACAGTCCTCTCTGGGTGAGTCAGGACGCGGCGTGGATCCTGGCCGTCCCGGCCGATCGCTTGCGGGTCACCTACATCGTGTCGCTACGGGCAGGCGGGCTTGGTACTCAGGTCGTGGACTTCGATCCGAGCAGGCATCAGTTTGTAGACGAGATTGCACCGTCGCGCACCTGGGGATTCGCTGACGAGCTGCAGACGCTGCAGCGGGCCGGCCTGGCGCGCGGCGCGTCCGCCAGCAACGCGCTGGGCATCGGGGCGGAGGGGTATCTCTCCCCGCCTCGGTTTCCCGACGAGCCGGCGCGGCACAAGGTGCTCGACCTGCTCGGAGATCTGATGCTCGCCGAAACTGTGGTGCACGCGCATATCATCGCCTGCGGGGCCGGCCATGACTTACACGTCGAACTCGCCCGTAGAATCGTTGAAACGGTGCAGCGTTGAAGCGTTGGAGTGTCGAATAATGAATTGCCGGAGAGCATCGTTCCAACGTTTCAACGTTCCAACGCTTCAACATCCAGGTGGAGGTCGGCAATGATCATCGATCGCGAGGGCATTCAGAAGATTATCCCCCACCGCCCGCCGTTTCTCTTTGTCGACCGGATCACCGAGATCAATGACACTCGCATTGTGGGGGAAAAGGACGTCACGGGGGATGAGTGGTTCTTTGCCGGTCACTTTCCCGGGACGCCGGTGATGCCGGGTGTGCTGATTGTGGAAGCCATCGCGCAGACCGGGGCGTGCCTGGCGCTGAACGCGCGTGGATTTGCGGGCCAGATTCCCTACTTCGCCGCGCTGGACAAAGTCCGCTTCCGCCGGCCGGTGACGCCCGGCGCCCGGCTGGTGATGGAGTGCACGGTGAAGTGGGTGCGTGGCCGCGTCGGCCGGGTGGAAGGGCGGGCCATGGTGGACGGCGAGGTGGTCGCGGAAGGAGAGTTCACGTTTGCGATGGCTCAGGCGCGGGCGGAGGCGACGTGACGATGGCGGGTGACCGCGTCCCGAGCCCGGCCGCGACGTCCATCCATCCGTCGGCCGTCGTCCATGCCGAGGCCCGCCTCGGCCGGGGGGTGGTGGTGGGACCCTATGCGGTCATCGAGGCCGGCGTGATCATCGGCGATGACACGATCATCGGACCGCATAGCGTGGTGAAATCCGGCGTGACCCTCGGGCAGAGCAACCGTCTCAGCGTCGGCGTGGTCCTGGGGGAAGAACCCCAGCACCGCCGGTTCGCAGGCGAGCGAAGCTTCGTGCGCATCGGCAGCGAGAATACGTTCCGCGAATACGTCACGGTGAACCGGGGCTACGGAGAAGGGGAGATCACGGAGATCGGGGATGACAACTACCTGATGTCCTACGTGCACATCGGCCACAACTGCCGCATCACCACTGGCGTCACGATCACCAGCGGCGCGAAGCTGGCCGGCCACGTGCTCGTTCATGAGCAGGCGAATCTCGGCGGGCAGGTCGGCGTGCATCAGTTTGTGCGCGTCGGCCGGCTGGTGATGGTGGGCGGCGGATCAGTGCTGCGGCAGGATGTCCCCCCGTTTGTCCTGGCCTTTGGGGTGCCGGCGCACGCCTACGGCCTCAACTCCGTCGGTCTGACCCGTGCCGGAATCCCGCCGGTCCACCGCACGATGCTCAAGCGCGCGTTCATGCTGCTGTATCGGTCCCGGCTTGGTGTCTCCACGGCGCTTGCCCGCATGGACGCCGAACTGGGGAGCGATCCCTATGTGCGCGAGATGATCGAGTTCATCCGCGGCGGCCAGGAGCGGGGGATTATCCGCTGGACCAAAGAACGCGATGAGGAGTGACACCGCCTCGCCCGCCCGCGACGCGATCGGGCTCATCGCGGGCGGGGGCACCCTGCCGCTGGTGCTGGCCAAGGCGGTGAAGGCCCGCGGGCATCCGCTGGTGTGCCTCGCCCTGGACGATGCCGACGCCTCGCTCGTCTCACTTGCCGATCACACCTACCACGTGCGATTCGGACAGGTGGAAGACGTCATTGCCGCGCTGCGACGGCATGGTGCCCGGCGCGTCCTCATGGTCGGCCGAGTGTCCCGAACTGATCTGGTGGACCGTGGGGATGCCCTGTTCCGCCGCTGGCTCGGTGAGGCCCCCGACCGGCGGGATCAGACCGTGTTTCGGCGAGGCGTGCAGCGCCTGCATGACCTGGGGGTGGACGTGGCGAGCCCCTTGGAGTTTGCGCCTGAACTCGCGGTTCCCGCTGACGTGCTCACGCGCCGCGTCCCGACGGAACCCGAGTGGCACGACATCCGGCTAGGACTATCCGTGGCCCGGGCGGTGGCCGCACTTGACGCCGGCCAAACCGTGGTGCTGAAGCGAGGCGTGATTCTTGCGGTGGAGGCGGCTGAAGGGACCGACGCCGCCATCCGCCGGGGCGGGGGACTCGCGGCAGGCACCGTCGTGGTCAAGGCGGCGCGGCCGGATCAGGATCCTCGGTTCGATCTGCCGACGATCGGCGCGCAGACCGTCGCACTACTGCAAGACGTTGGTGCCGCCGTGCTGGCGGTTGAAGCCGGCAAGACGCTGCTGCTCGACCGGCACGAGGCGGTAGCGGTTGCCGACCAGGCTGGCATTGCGCTGGTCGGGGTGGACGTGGCTGAGGCCGGCCGATAGGGGCAACAACATCTTCATCGTCGCCGGAGAAGTCTCCGGCGACATGGCCGCCGCCTCGCTCGCCGCCGAGATTATCCGGCTCGATCCCGCCGCCACGCTGCGCGGGATCGGCGGCCCGCGGATGGCCGCCGCCGGTGTGACGATCCTGGCTGAAAGCTCCACCTGGAGCGTGATCGGGCATGTAGATCCGCTGCTCCGGCTGCGGACGCATCTCCGCCGGTTGCGGCAGGTGGAGGAGATGATCCGACGCTCTGCCCCCGCACTGCTCGTGCTGGTCGATTTTGCCGCATTCAATCTCCGGCTGGCGGAGCTCCTCCGCGGTGCGTTCCCCGTGGTGTACTACTTCCCGCCGATGGTGTCGGTGCGGCGGGGAAATCGTGCGGCCAAGGTGGCCAGGCTGCGCATGCGGCTCCTGGCTACCCTGCGACGGGAGGCAGAAGCCTATCGCGCTGTGGGTGCCGACGTGGAATTTGTGGGACACCCCGCCGTCGACGTGGTGCACCCGACGATGGATGTGCCGGCGGCGCGCCGGCGGTTTGGGGTGCCGGTGGACGGCCCGATCGTGGGGCTGATGCCAGGCAGCCGGCCCCAGGAGATCCGCGCGCACCTGCCGGTCATGCTGGATGCCGCGCGGGCACTGCGCGCGGCCCGGCCCGAGCTCTGGTTCCTCCTGCCCGTCCCCACCGAGTACCTGGCGCGCCTGGTCGAGCCGCCAGTAATGGCATCGGGCCTGCCGGTGCGGGTCGTGCCGGAGATCTACGATGCGATGGCCGCGTCGGACGTGCTCGTCGCAGCCACCGGGACGGCAACACTGGAAGCGGCCGTGCTGGGCATCCCGATGGTGGCCGTATACCACCTGCCCTGGCTGAGCTGGAGGATTGCCAAGCGGATCGCCAGTGTACCGTATGCCGCGCTGCCGAATATCCTGGCCGGCCGCGAAATTGTCCCGGAACTGCTCCAAGACCAGATGCGTGGCGACGCGATCGCGCACATCGTGCAGATGCTCCTGACTGACGCGCAGCAACGGGCCGCGATGCGCGCAGCGTTGCGGGAGGTGGCGGCGGATCTTGGTCCGCCCGGTGTGGCCGCGCGTGCCGCCCAGCATGTCCTCATGCGGTTGTCGAGGGCCCGGTAGGGCAAACCTTAGGGTAAGATGGGAACGATCATGGGCACACCCTGGCGGCTGATCCTGGCGAGTGGCGCGGCTGCGCTTGCCGCGTCGTCCTGGGGCTCTCCCGGGCCCCTCGCCGTGGTGGCTGGCGCCGTGGAACCTGTCCCGGCTCCATTTGTGGACATCCAGGGAACGCGGCTGACCGGCGCCGATGACGCCGGCCGCAAGCAGTGGGAACTACAGGCGGCGTCGGTGCAGATCGATCGAGAACGGAACACGCTCACGCTGGCTGATGTCACCGGCTGGCTCTATCGGGGCGGCGCCCGCCAGCTGCAACTGCATGCTCCCCGGGCCACGTATCAGAGCCAGACCGGGACTGTGGAGCTTGCTGGCGGAGTTACGGCGAGCGCGCCTGATGGGCGGAGGATCATCGCGGAACGGGTGCGGTGGACAGGGGCGCACCTCACGGCGGCCGGCGGAATCGTGCTGACCCAGCCCGGCATGACGGTCCGCGCCGATCAGATGTCCGGCGATGTCGCGTTCGACTGGGTCACCTTCGAAGGACATGTGGCGATTACGTTCACTCCGCAATAGGTTTGAGGTCGCGCTCGTCACCCTGGCCTGGGCGCTGGTTGCCGCTGCGGCGACGGGGCCGGCGACGGCCCAGCAGCCCCTGCAGCTGGACGTGACGGGCGCAACTCGCGTGGAATTCAACGACAGCGTCGGAGTATGGGAGCTATACGGGAATCCGGTGACTGTAAGGCGAGGGCTGGTGGTGCTGAAAGCCCCGGCGGTCCGATACAATGCCAAAGACCAGATCGTCATCGCGTCAAGCGGAGTGTCCTACGGCGACCAGATGCTCATCGCGTCCGCCGGTACCGTAACCGTCTGGTTGCGGGAAGGGCGCGCGGTGGCCGAGAACGATGTGCAGGTGGCTTACCGGGGGGTGGACCCCGTCGACCTGCGCGCCGCCCGCGTGGAACTGTTGCAGGAGCAACGGTCCCTCATCGCCTCCGGTGCCGCCCGGCTGGCCCGAGGGTCGTCGGCGATCACCGCCGACCAGATCGAGTACGACCACGCGGCGAGGCGCGCCGTGGCGGCGGGTGCCGTCCAGGCCCGCACGCCCGATGGCAGGCTGGGTGCCGATCGCGTCGAGGCGCGGCTGGCGACAGAGGAGTTCATCGCCGACGGTCACGTCGTCGTCACTCGCGATACTGTGGAGGGCCACGCCGCCCATGCGGTTTTCCGGCAGCAGGCGGGTCAGGTAGAACTGTCCGGCGACGCACTGGTACATCTCGGGCGCAACATGGTGCAGGCCCAGGTCATCACCATCGACCTCCGGGCCAGACGCGTGACGGCGACCGGCCGGCCGCACCTGGTCGGGTATCCAGCCGCGCCGTAGGCCGTTCCAACTTGATAGCTCATGGTCTACACATACGTACTCTACAGTCACAAGGATGGTCGGTGGTACACGGGAGTTACGAAGGACCTAAGAGCGAGGATGCGAGAGCACCGCGGAGGCAGAGTGTTATCCACGAAGTCCAGACGCCCGCTTACCCTCGTATACTACGAGGCCTCCCTGGATGAGGACGACGCCTGGAGGCGGGAGCGCTACCTTAAGACCGGGCGAGGGAAGCGCTATCTCCGTCAACGCCTACGCGTCGCAATGAGCACCACGTGGCAATCAAGTTGGAACGGCCCGTAACCCGATGCTGGCCGCGACAGGGCTCGTCAAACGCTACGGACCGCGCACGGTCGTGAACGGCGTGGCCGTGCAGGTCGAACGCGGCGAGACCGTTGGGCTCCTCGGTCCCAACGGCGCGGGCAAGACCACGACGTTCTACATGATGGTGGGACTGGTGCGGCCCGATGCCGGGGAGGTGCTCCTGGATGGGGCGTCCCTGACGGCGATGCCGGTGCACGAGCGGGCCCGGCGCGGCATCGGGTATCTGGCGCAGGATCCCTCGGTCTTTCGCGGGCTCACTGTTGAAGAAAACATCCTCATGATCCTGCAGGCGAATGGGGCCGCGAAGGCGGCGCAGCACGAGGTGCTGGAACGACTGCTTCGCGAGTTTGGCCTGCTCACCGTCCGCAAGCAGCGCGGGGTGACGCTCTCAGGAGGCGAACGGCGCCGCGTCGAAATCGCGCGCGTCCTGGCGATGAATCCCTCCTATGTGCTGCTCGACGAGCCGT
>VBAI01000226.1 GCA_005882295.1 Candidatus Segetimicrobium genomatis
AACGCGCGGACCAGTTCCTCCAGGCTGTCGTGATCGCGGCTGTGAAAGTCCTCCCGGGCTACCCAGCGCCGGGGGCCGCCGTCCGTGGAGACGATCGCCAGCCGGGTATTGGTGCCTCCGAGATCTCCCGCCAACACCCGGGTCATCGTGCTTCCTCAGCGACACGCTACCTGAAGATCAACACCCCGAAAATGAGCAGCGTGAGGCCGGCGGACATCAGGCACCAGTTGCACACCGCCTGCAGCACAAAGAATTGCAGGTAGGTGAGGTAGAGGTACAGGACGAGCGCGATCGAGGTCGGGATGAGCATCAGCGATCGCGCCTCCGGCAGCAGCGACCGCTCCAACAGAGGGGTCAATGCCACCAGACCAAAGTAGAGGACTCCCAGGGCACCGTTGGGGATGCTTAGGAGCCGGCCATATTCGCTGCGAATCACCGTGCCGCAGCCCGAGCCGAGGCAGACGACGGGGCCGTCGGTCACATGCGTGTACCACACGTACGCGCTGATCGCTACCCCTGCCAGTCCGAGCCAGACGATCGGTATCACCCCATTTCAGCATATTCACCGTGCGGCACCATTCCACGCCGGCAGGGATGGCCTGCGAAAGCGCGGAACATTCGAGCATTCGCGATGGCTATCATCGAGGTCTTGCCGCGCCGGCTCCGCGAGCGGATCGAGCAGCTCGGCGCCATCGGTCGCGACCCTGCCGGCGGCCTGACCCGGCTGCCGTTCGCCCCCGCTCACGTGGAGGCCCTCCAGCGATCTGCGCAGATGATGCGCGAGGCCGGGCTGGACGCCGGCGTGGACGAGTTCGGCAATCTGATCGGCCGGCGGGCGGGGCGGCGCGACGCGGCGCTGCTGGCCGGGTCGCATCTGGATACCGTCCCGCAAGGTGGAATCTTCGACGGCGCGCTTGGCGTGGTAGCGGCTATCGAGTGTGCGCAAGTCCTGCACGACGCCGGCCGGCCACTGCAGCACAGCCTGGTAGTGATGGCATTCGCCGACGAAGAGGGACATGCCTTCGGAGTGGGCACGATGTCCTCGCGGGCCCTGGTGGGCGAGCTCGGCCGCAGCCGTCTGGCCCAGCTGCGGGATGGCACCGGACGCTCAGTCGACGAATACCTGCGCGCCCGCGCTCACGGCCTGCCTGCGGCCAGAGTACCGGCGGAAGTGGACGCCTACGTTGAACTGCACATCGAACAGGGACCGGTCCTGGAGCAGATGGGCCGCACCGTGGCCGCGGTGGAATCTATTACCGGAATCCTCCGGGCGCCGGTGGTGATCGAGGGGCGAGCCGCCCATGCCGGCACCACCTCGATGCCAGGACGCGCCGATGCGCTGGTGGGCGCAGCAGACCTCGTGCTTGCCGTCAGGGAGCTCGCCCTCGCCGAGCGCGGCCGCGCGGTGGGCACCATCGGGCGCGTGCACGTCCAGCCGGGAGCCACCAACGTCATTCCGGGACGGGTTGACCTCACTGTCGAACTGCGCAGCCCCGAGGCGAAGGTCCTCGAGACGCTGCGCGGCGCCGTTGAAGACCGCGCCCACAAGATCGCCGGCCTGCACGGCCTGAAGATGGCGTGGGGTACGTGGGATCACTCGCCACCCGTGCCCCTGGATCCACGCGTCCGCGAGGCGGTTGTGGGCGCCATCGAACGCTGCGGGCATCCACCGCTGACACTGCCCAGCTGGGCCGGGCACGACGCCGGCGTGCTGTCCCGATACGTGCCAGCCGGTATGATCTTCGTCGTCAGCACCGGTGGGCTGAGCCACTCTCCGGATGAGCGTACGCCGTGGGACGCCGTGGAGACGGGCGCCCAGGTCCTGCTGGAGACGTTGCTCCTGCTCGATGAAGCGCCCGGCATGAACCGGCGCCTGCCGCTGGCGTACACGACACGCTGAGATGGTGCGCCTGGCCGACCGCATCGCCGCCGCGAATGCCGACGCCATGGATCGGTTGGCGCGCGCTGCGCCCGTGTGGCGTGGCGTGAGGGAGGCCCGGACGCTGATCCCAGCGTTGACTGGCCGCACACTGCTTCATGCCGGTCCACCGATCGCCCCCGCGGCGCTGTGCGGTCCGATGCGTGGGGCGATCCTCGGCGCTGCCCTGCTGGAAGGCTGGGCGGACACAGCGGATGAAGCAGCCCGACTGCTGGACTCCGGCGCGATCACCCTCCGCTGCACCCACGACCATGGCGCGGTCGGGCCCATGGCCGGTATCATCTCTCCCACGATGCCGCTGTGTGACGTACGCGATGCCACCACCGGGACGGTCGCGTGCTGTCCGCTCAACGAAGGCATCGGCGCGGTGCTGCGGTTTGGAGCCTACGATCCGGCGGTGCTGGAGCGCCTGCGGTGGATCCAGAGCATGCTGGGACCGGCACTCGACTCCGCGCTGCAGTCACTCGGGGGGCTGCCGCTGGTGCCGTTGATGGCGCGGGCGCTGGCGATGGGGGATGAGATGCATCAACGCAACGTCGCGGCCACCGCGCTGTCCGTCCGCGCGCTGGCGCCGGTGCTGGCCGGCTCTGCCCTGCCTGCGGCGACCGTCGCGCACGTCCTGCGCTTCCTGGCCGACAACGATCAGTTCTTCCTCAACGTGGCGATGGCAGCATGCAAATCCATCGCCGATGGTCTGCGGGACATTCCGCACAGCACCATCGTCACGGCGATGAGCCGCAACGGGGTGGAGTTCGGCCTCCGCGTCAGCGGGCTGGGCGCGGCCTGGTTCACCGCCCCGGCGCCGGTGCCGGACGGCCTGTACTTCCCGGGCTACGGCGCCCCCGATGCCAACCCGGACATGGGGGACAGCGCCATTGTCGAAACAGTGGGCCTTGGCGGCATGGCCATGATCGCGGCTCCCGCGGTGGTGGGGTTTGTCGGGCTCCGCTCCGCGCAGGATGCGCTCCGCACGACCACGCGGATGGGAGAGATCACGGTCGGACCGAATCCCCACTTCAAGATTCCGGCCCTCGACTTCGCCGGGACCCCCACCGGAATCGACATCCGCCGGGTGGTGGAACTG
>VBAI01000183.1 GCA_005882295.1 Candidatus Segetimicrobium genomatis
ATCAGACGTTTCTTCGTTCCGCACGGATCCATCGCCGGGGGGCAGGTGACATTTCCACCGGATCAGGCCCGGCACCTTGCCACTGTGCTGCGCCTGCATCCTGGCGACCGCGTGACCGTGTTTGACGGCACCGGCCCCGAACACGTTGCCGAGCTGGAAACCGTCGCCCCCACACGGGCGGCGGCGCGGATCGTCGAGACCCATCCCGGGCGCAGTCCGGCGCTGCACCTCGTGCTGCTCCAGGGAGTGCCCAAGGGCACGAAGATGGATGGCATCGTGCGGATGGGCACCGAGGTTGGCGTGACCGAGTTTATCCCGTTCACCTCCGCACGCACGGTCGCCGCAGGCCGGGGACGCGTGACGCGCTGGCAGCGCATCGCGGTGGAGGCGGCGAAGCAGTGCCGCCGCAGCGACGTGCCTGTGGTGCACGAGCCGGTGCCGCTACTGGAGGCGCTCGATCGGGTCGCAGGATACGACCTGGTCCTCCTGCTCTGGGAAGGCGAGCAGAGCCGCACGATCGGGCAGGCCCTGGCCGCGACGATCCCATCCAGGCAGATCGCCGTGGCGATCGGACCGGAGGGTGGCTTTGCGCCGGAGGAGGTGGCGCAGGCCGCCGCGCGCGGCGCGGTGCCCGTGACGGTGGGACCGCTCATCCTGCGCGCGGAGACCAGCGGCATCGTCGCGCTGGCGATGGTGGTGTACGAGTTGATCCTGCGGCCGGCGAGGGATCCCCGCTAGCAGCGCATTTACCGTGGGTGCCGGCAGGAGTCAGGGCCGGTTCTCAATAATAACCAGGACGACACGCGCGACCATTAACGGTACCCCGGGAGGGACCATGGTTGCCAGGATAACGGCTGTCCGCCAGGAGCCCAAGTCCCCGGGCTCTTCTTTTGTGCCCGCCGAACCGGCCGCCCTCGTGCTCGAAGACGGCGTGACGTTCCAGGGAATGCGCATTGGCGCCTCCGGGGACGCGGGCGGCGAAGTCGTCTTCACCACGAGTATGACCGGATATCAGGAGGTGGTGAGCGACCCCTCCTACCGCGGACAGATCGTGGTGATGGCCTACCCCCTGATCGGGAACTACGGATTCAGTTCCGGCGCCTGGGAGGCGCCGGGGCCGCATGTTGCGGGTTTCGTGGTGCGCGAAGCGGCAACGGTGGCCTCGCATTACCTCTCCCGGGAGCCCCTTCACGATTTCCTGCAGGCGCACGGAGTCACCGGGCTCGCCGGCGTCGATACGCGGGCGCTGGTGCGGCACCTCCGGGTGCACGGTCTCCAACGTGGTGTCATCGTCTCCCGCGCAGGTCCGGACGCGGCCGGGCGAGCCGCGGTCCTCCCCTCGCTGTCTCAACAAGACCTGGTCGGTCAGGTATCCCGCACTTCGCCTCTGGTGCTGCCGGGTCCCGGACCGCGCATCGCGCTGGTCGATTGCGGCGTCAAGGCAGGGATCGTCGACGCTCTCCGCCGCCGGGGATGCGAGATCGTGCTGGTGCCGCACTCGATGGCGGCGGGGGAGATTCACGCGTTCGCGCCGGCTGGCGTGGTGCTCTCGAACGGGCCGGGAGACCCGGCCGTGCTCGGGGACGTCATCGGCACGGTCCGCTCCCTCCTGGAGGCGTACCCGCTGCTGGGCGTGTGCCTGGGCCACCAGCTCCTGGCACTGGCCTGCGGGGGCCGGACGTACAAGATGAGATTTGGCCATCGCGGGAGCAACCAGCCGGTCAGCGAGGTCGCCACCGGCCGCGTGATGATCACCACACAGAACCATGGGTTTGCGGTTGAGCCTGATGTTCCCACTTCGCTGCAGGTCACGCACGTAAATCTGAACGACGCGACCGTGGAAGGCCTCCGGCACCGGACGCTGCCGGCATTCTCTGTGCAGTTCCATCCCGAGGGACGGCCTGGCCCCACGGATGCCGAGTTCCTGTACGACCGGTTTCTCGAACTCGTCAGGGAGCACGTGCGTGCCTAAGCGCTCCGAGATCAAGAAGGTCCTCGTCATCGGCTCCGGTCCGATCATCATCGGGCAGGCGGCCGAGTTCGATTACTCCGGTACGCAGGCCTGCCGGGCGCTGAGCGAGGAGGGCGTGGAAGTCGTCCTGGTCAACAGCAACCCGGCGACGATCATGACCGATGTCGAGGTCGCCGAGCGGGTGTACGTTGAGCCGCTGACCCCGGAGTTCGTGACCGCGGTAATCGCCCGGGAGCGGCCGGATGGACTCCTGGCCACGCTGGGAGGGCAGACCGGGCTGAATCTTGCCCTGGCGCTGGCCCAGGGCGGGGTCCTGGACCGGTATGGCGTGCCGCTGCTCGGCACCCCCCTGCCGGCGATCCAGGATGCCGAAGATCGGGAGCGATTTCGCACGACCATGATGCGCCTCGGGCACCCGGTGCTGCAGAGCCGGTCGGCGCAGACAGTGGACGACGCGCTCGCGGCCGCCGCAACCCTCGGCTATCCGGTGGTGGTGCGGCCCGGGTTCACGTTGGGGGGAACGGGAGGCGGCATCGCCGCAGACCCGCGGGCGCTGGCTGCAGTCGCCGCCCAGGGCCTGCTGGCCAGTCCGATCGGTCAGGTTCTCGTCGAGCGCAGCGTCCAGGGATGGAAAGAGATTGAGTACGAGGTCATCCGCGACGGCGCGGGGACGGTCATCACCGTCTGCAATATGGAGAATGTCGATCCGATGGGTGTCCATACAGGCGACAGCATCGTAGTCGCCCCCTCGCAGACCCTCTCTGACGCCGATTACCAGCGTCTGCGCACAGCGGCGTTGCGTATCATCGACGGGCTGGGGATCGCGGGTGGATGCAACATCCAGTTCGCGCTGGATCCGGCCAGCGACGCGTACTTTGTGATCGAGGTCAACCCGCGGGTGTCGCGTTCGTCGGCGCTGGCCAGCAAGGCCACCGGCTATCCGATCGCGCGGGTGGCCGCCAAGATCGCTATCGGCCTCCGGCTGGATGAGATCCCCAATCGGATCACCGGCCTGACGAAGGCGGCGTTCGAACCCGCGCTGGACTACGTCGTGGTGAAGATCCCGCGCTGGCCGTTTGACAAGTTTCCAACCAGCGACCGGCGGCTCGGGACGCAGATGAAGGCCACCGGCGAAGTGATGGCCATCGGTCGCTCCTTCCCCGAGGCGCTGCTGAAGGCGGTGCGATCCCTCGACCTTCGGGTGGGTGGCCTGCGCCTGGACGACGCCGCAGGGTGGACGGAGGCGGAGATCTCCTCCATGGTGGCCGAGGCCACAGACCTCCGCCTGTTCGCGCTGGCCGAGGCGCTGCGCCGGGGCCGGCGCGTTGATGATCTCGTGGCTCAGTCGGGGATCGATCGTTTCTTCATCGCCGAAATCGCACGCATCGTCTCGTGCGAAGAGCGGCTGGCCGGCGGCGAAGCGTCCCTGGCGCAGGCCAAGCGGCTGGGATTCTCCGATGCCGAGATTGCGGCGCTGCTTGGCGCGGGGGAGTCCGAGGTCCGCGCCCGCAGAATGGCGGCGGGGCTTGTGCCTGCCTACAAGATCGTCGATACGTGCGCCGGTGAGTTTCCGGCCGCGACCCCGTACTACTACTCCACGTACGAGACGGAAGACGAGCGGCCGGAGTCGCACCGGCCGCGCATCGTGGTCCTGGGTGCGGGTCCGATTCGCATCGGGCAGGGGATCGAGTTCGACTACTCCACCGTTCACGCGGTCAAAGCGCTGCGGGAAGCGGGATACGAGGCGGTGATCATCAACAACAATCCTGAGACGGTGAGCACGGATTTCGACATCTCGGACCGCCTGTACTTTGAACCGCTCACGGTCGAAGATGTGCTGCACGTGGTCCGCCGCGAGGAGCCGGACGGCGTGCTGGTGCAGTTCGGGGGGCAGACGGCGCTCAACCTGGCCGGTCCCCTCCGCGACGCCGGGGTGCGCATCCTGGGTACCTCGGTCAGGTCGCTGGACATCTCCGAGGACCGCGAGAAATTCTCTCTCTTGCTGACCGCCCTGGGGATCGAGCGTCCGGAGGGCGGCGGCGTCTGGTCGCTACCTGCCTGTGAGGCGTTGCTGCACAGGATCGGGTTGCCGGTCGTCGTGCGGCCCTCCTACGTGCTGGGCGGACAAGGCATGGAGATCGCCGACACCGCGGAGCGGGTGCGGGTGTTCGTCGCGGACGCGCTCGCGCGCGACCCCGCGCATCCTGTGTTGATCGACCGGTACGTCGAAGGGCTGGAGGTCGAAGTCGACGCGATCTCGGATGGGACATCCGTGCTGATCCCGGGGATCATGGAGCACGTGGAGCGGGCGGGCGTGCACTCCGGTGACAGCATCGCTCTCTTCCCCGCGCAGCACCTCTCCGAAGGCGTCGCCGCGGCCATCGTGGTGAGTACGGTGCGGCTGGCCCGCGCGCTGAAGGTGCAGGGGTTCTTGAACATCCAGTTTGTGTACGATGGCACCCGCCTGTATGTCTTGGAGGCCAACCTGCGCGCCAGCCGGACGGTGCCTTTCGTCAGCAAGGCCGTAGGCATGCCGCTGGTCCAGGTCGCTACGCGGGTCATGCTGGGTGATGCCCTGGCGGACTTCGGGTTTTCCGACGTCCACCAACTCCCGGCTCCGTCACGCGTGGCCGTCAAAGCGCCGGTGTTCTCCATGGAGAAACTCCCGCGCGCCGAGGCCGCGGTGGGGCCGGAGATGAGGTCAACCGGCGAGGTGATGGGTCTGGGTGCCGACGCGGCCGCCGCGCTGCACAGAGCCCTGGTGGCGGCAGGGTGGCACAGCCGGGAGCGCAGCATCCTGGTCTCGCTGGCCGACCGGCACAAAGAGCAGGCCCTGCCATTGCTGCGGGAGATGACGGCGGCGGGGTTCCGGCTTCTGGCCACGCCGAACACGGCCGCCGCACTCCATCGCGCCGGGATCCCCGCCGAGGCGGTGACGTTTGACCAGGCCGCCGAGATCCCGGTGGGTCTGGTGCTGAACACGCCGACGCGGGGTGCCGACCCCTCCCGCCGGGGCTTTCAGCTCCGCCGCAGCGCGCTGGCTCGCCGCATCCCCTGTGTGACCTCGCTGGATACCGCCGCCGCCGTCCTCGCCGCACTGATCCGTGCGGGAGAGCATCCGCCCGTGGTGTCCCCGCTCGCGCCGTCCGCGCTGCCCTAGCCCCGCGGTTGCATTTTTATTCACATTTAGGTATTATTATCCGCATGTCGATCAGGGCCGCCATTCTGGGGGCATCGGGCTACGGCGGCGGGGAGCTGGCGCGCCTGCTGGTATCGCATCCCGGAGTCGAGTTGGTGTACCTGGGGGCGGAGAGCCGGCAGGGCGAGGCCGTGGCGGACCTGTATCCGAACCTGCGGGGGTTTACCTCCGCCAGCACCGGGGCCATCGACCCAGCGCGTGTGGCGCGCGAGGCCGATGTCGTCTTCCTCGCCCTGCCCACGGGGAAGGCAATGCAGCTGGCACCGGCCCTGATCGATCACGCCCGGGTCGTGGACCTGGGCGCCGACTTCCGATTCAAAGACTCCCAGGTGTATGAGCAGTGGTATCATACCCCGCACGCGTGCCCGGGCCTGCTGGATGAAGCTGTCTACGGGCTGACTGAATTCCATCGCAGCGGCGTCCGCCAGGCCCGGGTCGTGGGCAATCCCGGATGCTATCCCACGGCGGCGCTGCTGGCCATCGTGCCGCTGCTGCAGTCCCGGCGGGTGAATCCGGCCGGCGTCGTTATCGATGCCAAGTCTGGGGTGTCCGGCGCGGGGCGGGGGCTCTCCCTGTCCACCCATTTCTCTGAAGTGAACGAAAATGTGAAACCGTACGCGGTGGCCGACCACCGGCATACCCCGGAGATCGAGCAGGAGCTGGCAGCGGCGCTCGGGCGCCCGGCAACGGTCAGCTTTACGCCGCACCTCGTGCCCATGACGCGCGGCGTCCTCGTGACCGCATACCTGCCGCTGGCCGGCCGGCTCACCACCGACGAGGCCACGCTGATCCTGGAAGAGGCGTACGCGGGTGAGCCGTTTGCGCGCGTCCTGGCAGGTGACCTGCCCCAGACCAAGGCGACCAGCGGCTCAAATTTCTGCGACATCGCGGTGCGGGTGGATGGCCGCGCCGGCATCGCCGTCGCCATGGCGGCGCTCGACAATCTCGTCAAAGGCGCGAGCGGGCAGGCGGTTCAAAACATGAACGTGATGTTCGGGCTGCCCGAGGACACAGGCCTGCGCACTCCCGGGCTGTATCCTTAGAGATTCGTCCATTGCGTCAATTAGGTCCATTGCGTCTAGTGCGTCCCAGAGCAGCAGTAGACGCAAGAGACGCAACAGACGCAATTAGACGCGACAGACGATGTGGAGGGAATGCGATGGCGACCACCATCTCGCCAGCGGGCGTGGAGATGATTGCGGGCGGTGTGACCTCCCCCAAGGGCTTCCGTGCGGCTGGCGTGCACTGCGGCGTGAAGGCGGCCAAGAGAGATCTGGCCCTGGTCGCCGCCGACCGCTTGTCCTCCGCGGCGGGACTGTTTACGACAAACGCCGTCAAGGCGGCGCCTGTCCTGGTCAGCCAGGAGAAAATCCAATCCGGGGTCGCACAGGCGATCGTCATCAACAGCGGGAACGCCAACGCGTGCACGGGGGCGCAGGGGCTCGGCGACGCGCGGGATATGGCGGCGCTGGTCGCCTGTCAGCTCGGGGTTGCCGAGGAATTTGTTTTGGTGGCCAGCACAGGAGTAATCGGATCTCCGCTGCCGATGGCCGCGATTCGCGCCGGGATTCCTCGTGCGGTTCAGGCGCTGGGGCCGGAGGGAGGGGCGGATGCGGCCAACGCCATTCTTACCACCGATGCCTACCCGAAGATGGCGGCGGCGCAGCTGGAGGTCGGGGGTGTGCTGGTGACCATCGGCGGCATGGCCAAGGGCGCAGGCATGATTCACCCGAACATGGCCACCACGCTGTGCGTCCTGACCACGGACGCGGCGATCCCAGGACCCCAGCTGCGGGAGGCGCTGCGGAAGGCGGTGGACGCATCGTTCAACTGCATCTCTGTCGACGGCGACACCAGCACCAACGACACCGTGTTCTGTCTGGCCAATGGCATGTGCGGCAACGCCCCGCTGGTGGACCATGATCGCGCGTTCGACCAGTTTTCTGGCGCGCTGGCCGGGGTGGCCACGGCCCTGGCCAAGATGGTGGTGCGCGACGGGGAAGGGGCGTCAAGGGTGGCCACCCTGATCGTGCGCGGAGCGCGCTCCAGCGAGGAGGCGAAGCGAGTGGCCACCGCGGTGATGACATCGCCGCTGGTGAAGACCGCGCTGGGCGGAGGCGAGCCTAACTGGGGTCGCGTGATGGCCGCGGTGGGGCGGTCGGGCGCCGGCGTACATCCGGAGAGGATCGACATGTGGATCGGCGGCGTGCCGGTCGTCCGCAACGGCATCGCCGCGTCGCCCGATCTCGCGGCGGCTGCCGCCGCCATGCGCGGAGCAGAGGTGGAGATGCAGCTGGATCTGCACCTCGGCAGCGGGACGTTTACGGGGTGGTTTTCGGATTTGACCGAAGCGTATGTCAAGGTAAATGCGGGCTACCTGACATGAGGGCAGTGACGGGATCCCCCACGCCGGCTCGGGGCGGAGCGCGGCAACGGGGGAACGCGGGAACGCGAACCTGAGGCACAGGACCATGGCGGTCGAGACTCGTGCGGCAATCGATCTGGGCGCGTCCCTCGCGCAGGCGCTGCGCTACGTGAATGCGTGGAAATCCAAGACCGTGGTGGTCAAATACGGCGGCAGCGTGATGACGTCCGGGGTGGGCCGGGCCGATGGGGACACCGTGATCGACGACCTGGTGCTCCTCAAGGGCGCGGGCGTGGACCCCGTGCTCGTCCATGGAGGCGGCCCCGAGATCACGCGCATGCTGGAGCGCCTGGGCAAGGCCAGCAGGTTCATCGACGGGCTCCGGGTCACCGACGAGGAGACGATGGAGGTCGTGGAGATGGTGCTGGCCGGGCGCACCAACAAGCAGCTGGTTTCGTTGATCACGGCGGCGGGGGGCGCCGCGGTGGGTATCAGCGGGAAAGACGGCAAGGTGTTTGTGGCCCGTAAGCTGGACGGGCCCGAAGATCTGGGGCAGGTGGGCGAGGTCGAATCGGTTGATACGACGGTGGTGAGACTCCTCTCGACCCATGGCTTCGTCCCGGTCATTGCCTCCATCGGTATCGGACAGGACGGGGAGAGCTTGAATCTCAACGCCGATCATGCCGCCGGGGCCCTGGCCGCGGCACTGGGCGCCAGCAAGTTTATTCTGCTCACAGATGTCCCGGGTATCCTCCCAGGTGCGGTCGGTGGGCAGCCCATTTCCACGCTGCGCGCGGAGGAGGCCAGGCACCTCATCAACGACGGGGTGGTCTCGCAGGGGATGATTCCGAAGGTGGAGGCCTGTCTGGCGGCGCTGGCGTCGGGTGTCCCCACCGCGCACATCGTCGGCGGCCGCGAGCCGCATGCCCTCCTCGTAGAGCTGTTCACGGAAGAGGGCGTGGGGACGATGATCACTCCGTAAAATGCGTCTACTTGGTCTACTTAGTCTACCTGGTCTACTTGGTCTGCAAGATTAACCCTGACTGAGCCGCGCAGTGGCAGGCAGACGAGGTAGACCAAGAAGACCAAGTAGACTAAGTAGACATCAGTCTGTAGCTCCGAAGGGAGTATGTGATGGATTCGCAGAGTGTCACTGAGATGAGTGAGCGGTACTTGATGCGGACGTACCGCCGGGCGCCTATCGCGTTCGCCTCGGGGCAGGGGGCGCGGCTGGTGGACCTGGAAGGAAAGACCTACCTCGATTTCGTCGCCGGCATCGCCGTGACCGTCCTGGGACACAACCACCCCGCGGTGACCGCCGCGATCCGGGGGCAGGCCGCGCGCCTGCTGCACGTCAGCAACCTCTACCAGATTCCGCAGCAGGCTGAGCTGGCCTGGTGGCTCGTGGACCACACCGGACTGGCCCGCGCGTTTTTCTGCAACAGCGGGGCAGAGGCGAACGAGGCGGCAATCAAGCTGGCGCGAAAGTGGGGGAGGACCCGCGGCGACGGACGCTTTCAGATTATCGTCGCCGAGCATTCCTTCCATGGACGCACCCTGGGATCGCTTGCGGCGACCGCCCAGCCAGCGTATCAGCGAGGATTTGAACCTCTTCCCGCGGGTTTCGTTGCCGTGCCGTTCAACGACCTGGGCGCCTTGCAGGATGCCGTCACACCGGATGTCTGCGCGGTGATGCTGGAACCGGTGCAGGGTGAGGGGGGGATCCACGTGGCGTCGGCGGAGTACCTCCGGGGCGTCCGGCGGGTGTGCACGGACCGTGACCTCCTCCTCATCGTCGACGAGGTGCAGACGGGCATCGGCCGCACAGGCCGGCTGTTTGCGTACGAGCATTTTGGCGTTCTGCCGGACATCCTCACACTGGCAAAGGGTCTCGGCGGGGGCGTGCCCATTGGCGCGATGCTGGCCGGGGGCGACGCCGCTGAGGTGTTTGTCCCTGGCGATCATGGGTCGACATTCGGAGGAAACCCGCTGGCGTGTGCCGCCGCGCTGGCGGTCCTGACCACGATCGAATCGGACGGCCTGGTGCAACGCGCGGCCACGGTCGGCGCCTACCTACTCGAACGGCTGCGTGCTCTGGCCGCCCGGCATTCGGTGATTGTGAACGTACGCGGGCTGGGGCTGATGGTCGCCGCTGAACTCTCCATCGAGGCGGCGCCGGTGGTCGACGCCTGCCGGGCGCGCGGTCTCCTGGTGAACGCGGTCAAGCCCAACACCCTCCGCCTGGTGCCGCCGCTGATTATTACGCCGGCCGACGTGGATGAGGCGGTGGAGATCCTCGATGCTGCGCTGGCAGCGGTGACGCAACCAACAGAAGCAACGGTGATTCGTGATTAGTGATTCGTGATTCGCCTTTTCTTTGTCTGGCGCAGTTGCGAGTCACGAATCACGAGTCACTAATCACGTAGTCAAGGAGGAATTCGCATGTCGGCTCCGCGCAAGGTCATCCTCGCCTACTCCGGTGGCCTGGACACCTCGGTCATCATCCCGTGGCTGAAGGAGACATACGGCTCTGCGGTGATCGCTGTGATCGCGGACGTGGGACAGCCCGAAGACTTTGACGCCCTACGCCGCAAGGCCCTGGCCAGCGGCGCGGATGCCGCGCAGGTGGTGGATGCCAAAGCGGAGTTTGCCACCGAGTACCTCTTTCCAGCGCTGCGGGCCGACGCGGTGTACGAGGGGCAGTATCTCCTCGGCACGGCGCTGGCGCGGCCGCTCATTGCCAGAGTCCAGGTTGAGGTCGCGCTGGCGGAACGCGCGGACGCCCTCGCGCATGGATGTACCGGCAAGGGGAATGATCAGGTGCGCTTCGAACTTGCCTATCAGGCGCTGGCCCCGCACCTGCGAGTCATCGCTCCGTGGCGCGAGTGGTCGCTGCGATCTCGCGAAGACGAAATCGAGTACGCGGCGGCGCACGGGATTCCAGTCCCGGCGACCAGAGAGAAGCCATACAGCGTCGACCAGAATCTCTGGCATCGCAGCGCCGAAGCCGGCGTGCTGGAAGATCCGTGGCAGGAGCCACCGCAGGATGTCTACGCGCTGACACGGTCTCCGGGCGCGGCTCCGGACGACCCTGCCTATGTCGAGATCGCGTTCGAGCGCGGCGTACCCACGGCCCTCGATGGGACCGCCACCAATCCCGTGACGCTCATTCAGACTCTCAACCGGCTCGGCGGGCAGCATGGGGTGGGGCGGGTGGACATGGTCGAGAATCGCCTGGTGGGGATCAAGGTGCGCGGCGTGTATGAAACACCCGGCGGCACCATTCTTGCCCTAGCGCATCGCGATCTGGAATCGATCACCATCGACCGGGACACGCAGCATTACGTGGCGCTGATCGCGCCGCGCTACGCTGAGCTGGTGTACAACGGGTTGTGGTTCTCTCCGCTGCGGCATGCGTTCGACGCCTTCGTCGATGCCGCTCAGCACACCGTGACGGGCACCGTGCGGGTCAAACTGTTCAAGGGCACCTGCACGGTGGTGGGGCGCACGTCCCCGCATGCGCTCTACCGGCAGGACCTGGCCACCTTCGGCGAAGATGCCGTCTATGATCAGCAGGATGCCGGTGGGTTCATCCACCTCTGGGGACTGCCGACACGGGTATTCGCGCAGATGAACCCGCAGCAGATTCGCCGCGGCCTCAGGCATCCTGTGAAGTAGGCCACCCCAATCTCAGCCGATGCCCGGCGCGGACACGCCGCATAGGATGTGGGGCGGCCGATTCCGGCAGGCGCCTGACGCCGGCCTGCTGGAGTTTATCTCGTCCTTCGCCACGGATCACCGGCTCCTGCGCTGGGACATCGTCGCCAGCATCGCACACGTGCAGATGCTTGGCGCCGCCGGGATCATTCCGGCCTCTGATGCCGCGGCCATCGCCGACGGACTGCGCGGCATCCTGGCCGACACCCGTGCCGGCCGTGTACGCGTCGAGGGACCCTACGAAGACGTGCATTCGTTCATCGAAGCGATCCTGTACCAGCGCATCGGGCCGGTCGCGGGCCGGATGCACACCGCTCGGAGCCGGAACGACCAGGTGGCGACGGCCTTTCGCCTCTACGTAAAAGAAGCCATCATCCGCCTGGTCACCCACACGGTCGATCTCATGGACGAGACGGTCCGCCGGGCTGCGGGCGCCGTGGAGATCATCCTGCCCGGCTTTACCCACCTGCAGCATGCGCAGCCGGTCAGGTTAGCCCACCATCTGCTGGCCTACGTCTGGATGCTCAACCGCGATGTCGACCGCCTGATGGACTGCTACCGGCGGAGCAACGTCTTGCCGCTGGGGTCGGGCGCCGTGGCCGGAGTCTCGTATCCGGTCGATCGGCAGCGCGTGGCCGCCGCGCTGGGGTTTGCGCGGATCAGCGAGAACAGCATCGACGCGACCGGCGACCGCGATTTCGCCGTCGAAGTTGTCGCCGGCGCGGCGCTGCTGATGGTGCACCTCTCACGCTGGAGCGAGGAACTGGTCCTGTGGGCCAGCGACGAATTCGGGTTCATCGCTCTGGCGGACGCCGTGACCACCGGGAGCAGCCTGATGCCCCAGAAGAAGAATCCGGATCCTGTGGAACTCATCCGCGGCCGCGCCGGGCGCGCGATCGGCGCGGTGGCCGCGTTGCTGACGACACTGAAGGGACTGCCGGCCGGGTACCAGCGGGACCTGCAGGAGGACAAGGAGATCGTCTTCGACTCGCTGGATCTCGTCACGGCGGCCGTACGCGCGATGCAGAGGTTTCTCACCGGCGTCGAGTTCTCGGCCACACGGATGGAGGACGCGACCCGCCGCGGCCTGCTGACCGCCACCGAGGTCGCCGACTACCTGGCCCGCAAAGGGATGCCGTTCCGCGAGGCACACCAGGCCGCCGGGCGCGTCGTGCAGGAAGCGCTGGCCCGCGGGATGCCGCTGTGGGAGTTGCCCCTGGAGGTGTACGCAGGCATCACACCGCTGTTTGAGCGCGACATCCTGGAGGCCGTCCAACTCGCCGCCGCAGTGGAATCCAAGCGCGCGCCCGGAGGGACGGCCAAGGCGGCCGTGGAAGGCCAGCTCGATAGCGCGCGGCTGCAACTGGAGACGCTGCGGGCGTGGGTGCGAGACGCCGACGGCCGGATGGCGGACGTTGCGGCGCTGGCAGAACGATGACTCCCCGAAACGACACTGCCGATCGCACGCGCAGGATCCGAGACATTATCACAGGCCGGGCGGTGCAGACACAGGCCGACCTAGTTGTAGCGCTGCGGCAGCAGCGTGTTCACGTCACCCAGGCCACGATCAGCCGCGATATCAAGCGGCTGGGCCTCGTGAAAGTGCCGGCGGCGGATGGCCGGTACCGGTACGTGTTGCCGGGCGCCGCCCGGGAGCCCACCCCAGAGGCGGCCACACGCCTTCGCAGCGTCTTTGAGGAATTTGCCCTCTCTGTCGAGAGAGGGTCGGACCTCGTGCTGGTGAAGACGGTGGCCGGCGGAGCCTCGCCAGTGGCAGAGGCGATCGACGATGTGCGCTGGCCGGAGGTAGCCGGCACGGTCGCCGGTGAGAACACGATCATCGTGGTGCCCCGGTCTCGCTCCGCTATCCGGACGGTTCTGCGGCGGCTCCATGATGTGCTTCCGCGCTAAGGCGTCCTCCACGGCCATCGTCGTTTCCCGCTCCTGCTTCCCGTTTCCCGCCGTGGGTTCCGCTATAATAGTGGGCGATGTGGCCCCGCCTGCGACGTCCGTGGACCATTGCGCTTGCGCCGTCACGAAAGGTGGCCATCGGGGCCGCCACCTGTGTCGCTCTCACCCTGGTCACCGGCGCGCAGTACCTTCCCGCTAGGCTACAACTTCGCGAAGGCTGGGTCAGCCCCAGGGACGTCACCGCGTCGCGCACCGTTGAGTTCGTCGACCGCGCCCGAACCGAGGCCCTACGCCGAGCCGCGGCCGAGAGCATCCAGCCGGTGTATCGCCGGTCGGCTGGAGAGATTACCCACGCGCAAGACGTCATTGCCCAGACCGTGGCGGCGGTGGAGCGGGCGCGCCGGGGGGGCGGCCTTTCCTACACCGAGCGCCGCGTGCTGCTCAGCCGCGAATCGCCAATTCCTCTCGATGATCCTGCCGCCCTTGCGGCGTTGACGGTTGATGCCGCTGCCCTGGCCCTGGCCCGCACGACCGCCGAGCGGGTGGTGACGGCCAGCATGGACGCCGGGATCAAACCCGAGGAGCTCCCGCGGGCCCAGATGCAGGCGCGGGTCGCCATCCGCGCGCTCCAGCTTTCCGGCCGGACGATGACGCTGGCGAGCGCGCTTGTGCAGGGGGCGCTGGGACCCAACATCACGATCGATGTGGCTGAAACCCAGCGGCTCCAGCAGCGAGCGGCGGAGAGCGTTGAACCCGTGACCACTCGCATCCTGCGGGGTGAGATCGTCGTGCGCCGCGGGGAGGTGGTCACCGAAGCCCACATGCAGAAGCTCGCCGCGCTGGGTCTGGTGCGCGCCCCATTCTCGTGGCAGCGCCCGCTTGGTGTGGCCCTCATTGTGGTACTGGTTGTGGCGATGAGCTTTGCGTATATGCGCCAGTACCACCCGGACATCTGGGCGGAGGACCGCCTGCTCCTGGTGTGGAGTCTTGCCGTAGTCCTCACCGTGGGGCTGGCCAGGGCGCTGGTGGCTCAGGTCAATCCGTACGCGATCCCGCTGGCCGCCGGCGCCGTGTTGATCGCCGTGCTGCTGCGGCCCCGGCTGGCATTATACACAGCAGCGGTGATCAGCATGCTGGTGGCCACCGTCGTAGGCGCCGACATCCGGCTCGGGCTGGTCACGTTTATCGGATCGTCCGTCGGGGTGTACGCGATCAAGCGCATCGTCCACCGCACCGACCTGATGCTGGCCGGGGCGTGGGTGGGCGGCGCGAACGCGGTCTGCGTCCTGGCCCTCAACCTCATGGATCAACTGCCGTGGTATCCGGACATCGCCACCGACGCGATCTATGGGTCAGCGAACGGGGTCATCGTCGGGGTCATTGCCATCGGCACGCTGCCGTACCTGGAGCAACTCTTTGGGTTGGTGACGCCGATCAAATTGCTGGAACTCAGCAACCCCAGCCACCCGCTCTTACGGCGGATGCAGGTGGAGGCCGCGGGCACGTACCATCACAGTCTGATCGTCGCCAACCTCGCCGAGGCGGCCGCTGACGCCATTGGCGCCGACAGCCTGCTCGTGCGCGTGGGGGCTTATTACCATGATGTGGGGAAACTCCGCCGGCCGGTGTTCTTCGTTGAAAATCAGGCCGGGGTCGAGAATCCTCACGAGAAAATGGCACCCAGTCTCTCCGCCCTGACGCTGCTCTCGCATGTGCGCGATGGGCTCGAGCTGGCGCGGGAGTATGGACTGCCCTCCGCAGTGGCCGATTTCATCCCGCAGCATCATGGGACTAATCTCATCACGTACTTCTATCACCAGGCGCTGCAGCGCGGAGACGCCGTCAGCGAAGAGGGCTTTCGATACGAGGGGCCAAAGCCGCAGAGCCGGGAGGCCGCGGTCGTGATGCTCGCTGATGCCGTTGAAGGAGCCACCCGCGCGCTCCCGAAGCCGACGCCCGACCGCATCGAACAAACCGCCCGGCGGATCATCCGCGACAAGCTCGACGATGGCCAGCTGAATGAATCCAACCTGAGTTTTCGTGACCTGGACGTCATCGCCCGGACGTTCTCCCGCCTGCTGGCAACGATGTTCCATCCGCGGATCGAATACCCCGAGCTGGAGCGCGACCTCCGGGCCGGGCAACGCGACCGTGCTCCCGTGCGGTGACTGCCCGATGCAGGTGTCGGTGGCCCTTTATGTGCGCCGGCCAGGGATCACCGTCCCGCGGCTGCGGCACGTCGTTAGGCATGTGCTCCGACGGCAGCGGTGCGCTCCCGACACCGAGGTGGCGCTCGCCCTAGTGTCCGATGCGACCGTCCGGAGACTCAACCGACAGTTTCTTGGTATCGACCGGCCCACCGATGTCCTGTCTTTTCCGGCGACCCGTGCGCGCGCCCGCGTGGTCAGGAGACGGATCCAGGATCCTGGATCCAAGATCCTGGATCGAGAGGTGCGGGGCTATCTGGGCGACGTGGTGATCTCCGTGGATCGCGCCCGCGTGCAGGCCCGCGCCGTCGGCCATCCCCTGCGCACGGAGATCGCGCTGCTGGCAGTGCACGGGCTCCTGCACCTGCTGGGTTACGACGACCGGCGGCGGACAGACGCCGTCCACATGAGCCGTCGGCAACGCGTCCTGGCGGCAGAGGCCGGGTTCGAGGTGGCAGGATGACTCGGGCGGGATCGCGCCAGGCGTTGCGGCAGGCGCTGGCGTTCGCCCTTGAAGGCCTTCGCTACGCCGCGCGCACGCAGCGGGCATTCCGCATCCAGCTGGTGATCACCGCGGTCGTCGGTGTCATACTCCTAGGGCTGAGAATGCCCGCGCTGGAGTCCGCCGTGACCGTGCTGTCCATTCTGGTGGTGCTGGTCGTGGAACTGATCAATACCGGTGTGGAAGTGGTGGTGGATTTGCTGGTCGAGCGCAACCACCACGCGCTGGCGAAGGTGGCCAAAGATGTCGCCGCGGCGGCAGTTGTCGTCGCGGCGGCTGGGGCAGCGGTTGTCGGCCTCCTCATCTTGGGTCCGCCGCTTGGATCGGCGTTGGGTCTCGGCGCCGGCACCGCGGCCCGCTGGTCGCGTATCGGCGCGGTGGTAGCCCTGCTGGCCGGTGCGGGAGCCCTTCTCTGGATCGGAGCGCGAGGGCGCTCATCCTCTTGAACGCGTGAGAGCGCTGCTGGCGCCAGACCAGCCCCTCAGCTGAGACGTAGACTCTGACCCCCTCACCCTTTGTCCCTCTCCCTCCTGGGAGAGGGGAATGAGGATGGGCGCTGCCGCGCCCCCCTTACAGAGGAGCCCGTCCGGAAACGTCGTAACTTCTCAACGTCCCGCAGCGTTGAAACGCAATACCCAGAAGGCTCATGCTCCCAGGGGGGTGGGGATGTTGCGTAAAGCCGTCGCCTACGCGCTGACGGTTGCGCTGACTGTGGCCACCGTGTCATACGCGGTGCTGGCGCAGCCGCGCAGCCGCGTGGATACCGTGCGCGCGCGTGGAAAGCTGGTCTGCGGCGTCTCCGGTACGACGCCGGGCTTCTCCTTTCCGGATCCCGTGTCCGGCCGGTTGGTCGGGTTCGACGCCGACTTCTGCTGGGCCGTAGCCTCATTTCTCGACGTGCCCGACGTGGAATTCGTCAACCTGACGTCGGCCAGCCGCATTCCCGCCGTGGTCTCCGGCTCCGTGGATGTGGTCTTCCGCACCACGACGCAGACCATCAGCCGCGATGACCAGGTCGACTTCGGGCCGGTCACGTTCTATGACGGCCAGCGCCTCATGGTCCGTGCAGACTCACGGATCAGCGGATTAGATGATCTCAACGGCGCGCGTATTTGCGTCTTCACCGGAACAACGAGCGAACGAAACATCACAGATCAGATGCGCCTGCGCAACTTCCGGTTTCAGCAGATCACGTTTGCCGAAGCCAAGCAGGCGTTTGATGGATTGGCTGCGGGCCGGTGCGATGTTTTCACCACCGACGCCAGCCAGCTCACCGCGTTCCGGGCCACGGCCCCCAACCCGGCGGACTTCAAGATCGTCGGCCGCGAGTTCAGCGACGAGCCACTGGCGCCAATGTTCCAGGAGAACGACTCCAAGTGGGCGGACGTGGTGGCCTACACGGTGTGGGGGATGATTCTGGCCGAGGAGTTGGGCATCACCCAGGCGGTGGTCCGAGATCCCGCGCAGCTGGCCGAGGCGACGGCCAAGGACCCCAACGCGAAGAATCTCATGGAGCTGAAGGGCGGCGCCATCCAGCGCGTGCTTCGGCTGGTCGGCAACTACGGCGAGGTCTATGACCGATACTTCGGGCCGCGCCAGAAGACGGCTATCAGCCGCCCGGGGACGCGGAATGACCTGGCGAAGCGAGGGGGAGCCCAGACCAGCCGGCCATTCAGGTGAGGTCGCGGAGCGACCAACCTCATTCCCCTCTCCCGGAGGGAGAGGGATAAACGGTGAGGGGAATAGGGTCGGATATCTTGCGGACCAGGTCTCCGTTCTGGCGGGATGCCCGCGCGCTGGCCGTCCTCGCGCAAGTCCTCGTGGTCGTCATCGTGGCCCTCGCCCTGGCGGGGGCCATGGCCACGTTACGGCGAAGCTTTATCCGCCAGAACATCCACCTGGATTGGAGCGTGCTGCGCCAGCCGGCGGGATTCGATCTCAGCGCGCTGCAGTGGACGGTGGACCTTGATACCCTGCGCATCAAGCGGTACGAGCCCACCGACAGCAACGCCGAGGCGATCATCGCCGGCCTGATCAACACCATTCAGGTCGCGGTCATGGGAATCGTCCTGGCGACACTCCTCGGCGTGGTGGCCGGCGTGGCCAGGCTCTCGCAGAACTGGCTTGTCGGCAGGATGGCGCTGGGCTACGTCGAGGCGCTCCGCAACACCCCGCTGCTCGTGCAACTGTTCTTCTGGTATTTCGGCATCTTTCTGCAGCTGCCGGATGGATCGTCCAGCCACCCGCCGTTGCGACTGCTGGGGAGCCTGGTGACCCTCACCAACTCCGGCCTCGCGGTCGGTGGGACGCGTGTTGAGCGCTTCGGGCGCCTGGTGGCCGAGGGCGGGTACCAGCTGACCCCGGAGCTGGCCGCGCTCGTGATCGGGCTGGCCGTCTACACCTCCGCCTTCATTGCGGAGATCGTGCGTGGGGGGATCCAGACGGTGTCCCGCGGGCAGATGGAAGCTGCGCGCAGCCTGGGTCTCACGTATCGGCAGGGGCTAAGGCTCATTGTGCTGCCACAGGCGTTTCGCATCATCATCCCCCCATTGGGCAACCAGTTTCTCAACCTGACCAAGAACAGCAGCCTGGCGCTGGGGATTGGCTACGCTGAGCTGCTGACGGCGGCCAACACCGTGAGCAGCCAGTCGTTCCGCTCGCTGGAGGCGTTCACCGTCGTCACCGTCGCCTACTTGATGGTATCGCTCGTGATTTCCGCTGGGCTGAACCTGATCCGCCGGCGCCTGGCCACATCGTGATGGGGAACACGAGAGGGTGCGGCAGCACCCAACCTTGTTCCCCTCTCCCTGGAGGGAGAGGGATAAAGGGTGAGGGAGCTTAGAGTGACGGCTCCAGCATACGCGCTCACGCCACCCCAGATCCGTCTGTCCGCGCAGCAATGGGCGCAGCGCAATCTCTTCAACGGTACCTGGAACACGCTGCTGACGGTGGCAACCTTCGTCCCGTTGATGCTGGTGGCCACGCGCCTGGCACAGTGGACGGCGCATGCACACTGGGGAGTGATCGCCGATCATCCGCGCTTCTGGCTGATCGGCCTGATGCCGGTGGGGCTCGCGGCCCGGGCGTACTGGGCGGGTGGGCTCATCGCCGTGATGGTGCCCGTCACGGTGCTCCTGGCGCGCGCGCGGGTGCAGCCGGCCGCGCTCGGCGGCGCCTGGGGGGGAATCCTCATCGCGGTCGCCTGGTTCATGTCTCCGGTGCGGCTGGACCAGATTGGCGGTTTCTACCTGACGGTGCTCCTGGCGACGATCGCGATTGCCGGGTCGTTTCCCATCGGCGTCCTGGTCGGGATCGGCCGGGTGAGCCAGCTGCCCGTGGTGCGGGTTCTCTCCATGCTGTACATCGAGCTCATCCGCGGTATTCCATTCATCGCTGTGCTGTTGTGGTTTTCTGTCTTCGTCACCTTGCTCTCGGGGGACGCGCTGAGCCGGGTCGAGCGGGCCATGGTCGCCATGATCATCTTCACCTCCGCCTACGTCGGCGAGATTGTTCGGGCTGGCATCCAGTCGGTGCCGCGCGGACAGGTGGAGGCGGCGCGGGCCCTCGGTCTGTCGGGGTTGGCGACGATGCGCCACGTTGTGTTGCCGCAGGCGGTGAAGAACATGATCCCCGCGCTGGTCGGGCAGTTCATCAGCCTGTTCAAGGATACGTCGCTGGCGGTGATCATCGGGCTGACAGAACTGGTCGGGACCGGTCGGGCCCTGCTGGCGATGACGCAATACCTCCACGACGTGCGGGAGGTCTATGTCGTCCTCCTCCTTGTTTACTTTGTGTGCTCCTACAGCATGTCGCACGCGAGTCGCACGCTGGAGCGACGGTTCGGACTTGGAGAGAGGTAACGCGTAGTCGCGATGCCGGGCCTTGAGCCTGCGAAGTATACTTGGAGTGAGGTGAGAGCGTGAACGAGACACCCGTGAGTGCGGGCGCCAACGCGACAACGCGCCAACGCGACAACGGCCCAATCATTTTGCTGGAGGATGTCCATAAGTGGTTCGGCAAGCTGCACGTCCTGCGCGGGATCACCGTAAAGGTCTGGCCGGGGGAGGTGGTGGTCGTCGCCGGGCCATCGGGATCGGGGAAGTCCACGATGATCCGATGCATCAACCGGCTGGAGAGTCACCAACGCGGCCGCATCGTCGTGGACGGGATCGAGCTCACCGACGACGTGCACAACATTGATGCGGTGCGCAGCGAAGTCGGGATGGTGTTCCAGTCGTTCAACCTGTTCCCTCACCTCACCGCCCTGCAGAATGTCAGCCTGGCGCCGGTGAAAGTCCGGAAATGGCCGAAGCACAAAGCGGAACGCGTGGCGGTCGAGTTGCTGGATCGCGTCGGCATCCCCGAGAAGGCGCACATCTACCCGGCGCAACTCTCCGGAGGCCAGCAGCAGCGCGTGGCCATCGCGCGGGCCCTGGCGATGCAGCCCAAGATCATGCTGTTCGACGAGCCCACCTCGGCCCTGGATCCGGAGATGATCCAGGAAGTCCTGGACGTGATGCGGGGGCTGGCCCGCGATACCGGGATGACGATGATCGTGGTGACCCATGAGATGGGTTTTGCCCGCGAGGTTGCCGACCGCATTCTCTTCATGGATGAGGGAGTGATTGTCGAGGAAGGCGCACCGGAGCATTTCTTCACCAACCCGACCCATCCCAGAACACAACAATTCCTCTCGAAGATTCTGCACCAATAGAAACAATTGTGAATTGTCGATTGAAAATTGTGGATTGAACGACCCGTAGTTTCAATTCGCAATCCCACAATCTACATTCCGACAATTCCGTGCGTGTTATAATCAGACGCGATGCTGCGGCGATAGAAAGGTCGTGACGGTCCTCTTTGCAAGCCCCTAGCAATCCGTACGGCTGGCTCATCCTGGTGCTGCTGTTGCTGCTGTCGGCCTTCTTCTCGGCCGCGGAGGCCGCCCTGCTGGCCGCGAACAAGCTTCGCCTGCGGCGGCTCCGCGACGACGGGGATCGTCGCGCCCGCCAGCTTAGCCGCCTGCTCGAGGAGCAACCTGGGCGCGTCCTGACCGCCCTGGCGGTCGGCAACAACATCGTGAACGTGGGCGCCTCGATCCTGGCGGCGGCGCTGTTTGTGCAGTGGCTGGGTCCCGGCCGGGGCCCCTGGCTGGCGGTGGTGGCGATGACGGTGGCCCTGCTGATTGTGGGTGAGATCACCCCCAAGACGTTTGCCGCCAAGCACGCCGACCGGCTCGCGCTCTGGGTGGGCCGCCCGGTGGCCTGGGTCGCGGTCCTGCTTTCGCCCGCAATCCGCGTGCTGTCGCTGGTCAGCGACCTGCTGGTGCGGCCGCTGGGCGGGCGCGTAAACTTCGCCTCGCCGCTGGTTACCGAAGAGGAAATCCGGCTGCTGGTGCGCGTGGGGGAAGAAGAGGGAGTCATCGAGGCCGATCAGCGGCAGATGATTCACTCCATCTTCGAGTTCGGGGACACCGTCGTCCGGGAGGTGATGGTCCCGCGCATCGACATGGTGTGCGTCGAGGACGCGACCTCGGTGGACGGCGTGCTGCGCGTTATTTTGGAAGAGGGACACTCACGCGTTCCGGTGTACCACGACACGATCGACCAGATTGTGGGGGTGGTGCACGTCAAGGATCTGCTCAGCCATATCAAGGCCGGTCATCACTCCCTCCCGGCGCGGGAGGTGATGCGGCCGGCCTACTTTGTGCCGGAGAGCAAACGGCTGGATGATCTGTTCCGGGAGATGCGGCGCAAGCGGACGCAGATGGCCATCGTCGTGGACGAGTACGGCGGCACGGCCGGCCTCGTCACCGTGGAGGACCTCCTGGAGGAGATTGTCGGTCCGATCCTGGACGAGTACGACGTCGAGGAGAAGTTGTTTGAAACGGTCGACGAGCACACGGCGATCGTGGACGGACGGTTGAGTATCGAAGAGGTCAACGAGCTGATGAATCTGGACCTGCCCACCGGCGAGGTGGATACGATCGGCGGGTTTGTCTACTCGCTGCTCGGCCACGTGCCGGCACAGGGGGAAAAGGTCATCTCCGGCGGCGCGGAGATCGTGGTGGAAAAGCTGGAGGGGCATCGGATCGCCAGGGTGCGCATCAGCCGCCTCGTCCCGGCGCCCCCGCTGCGCTCCTGACTCATGCGCGCCCGCCTGCGCCGGTACTTTGTCACCGGGCTCATCGTCTTTCTCCCCATTGCGATCACCATCAGCGTGCTGCTCTGGCTGTTTCGCGCCTTTGACAGATTCCTGGGATGGCTGTTCACGCTGCTCTTTGGGGAGCCGGTCCCCGGGCTTGGGCTCGTGGCGACAATCGCCCTGATCTTCCTGATGGGGGCCTTGACCACGAATGTCCTCGGCCGCCGGCTGGTCGGGTGGTTCGACCGGCTCATGTTGCGGATTCCCCTGGCCCGCAGCATCTATTCGGCCACGAAGCAACTCAGCGATAGCGTCTTCCTCCAGCAACGGGCGGCCTTTCAGCGGGCGGTGCTGGTCGAGTGGCCGCGGCAGGGGATGTACACGGTGGGGTTTGTCACCGGGGAGACCGGCGGGCGGACCCAGGAGATCGCCGGGAGAAGGGTCCTCAATGTGTTCATCATGAGCACCCCAAATCCGACAACTGGTTTCCTGGTCCTTGTGCCTGAGGATCAAGTCTATCCGCTGGACATGAGCGTGGAGGACGGAATCAAGCTGATGATGTCCGGGGGGATTGTGTCACCGTCGCGGACCCAGCGACCGGTGGCCATCGAACCCGGGAGACACGAGGCACCGTGAGGCGCCGGAAGGAAAAGCGTCCGCGGCACGACGACGTCGCACCCCTGGTCGCCGCTGCATCTCGCGCCAGGCTCAACGCCTACGCTCCATACTCGCGTTTCCGTGTCGGCGCGGCGGTGCGGACACACGACGGGGCCGTGTACACCGGCGCCAACATCGAGAACGCGTCGTATCCTCTCTCGCACTGCGCGGAACGGGTCGCCATCCACAAAGCGGTCTCGGACGGTCACAGGCGGCTGGACACCGTCGCCATCGTAGCCGACGGGAAGGGGCCGGCCATGCCGTGCGGGGCATGCCGGCAGGTGATGGCCGAGTTCGGCGTCCGGCGGGTCATTGCCGCGACCCCGGCCGGTCGCAGGCGCGTGCGCACCCTGCGGCATCTGCTCGCAGAGCCCTTTCTGGCGGAGAGACTGCCTGGTAGACGCGGCAACGCGAACCCGCGTGGTCGAGCGTGAGCGAGGCGAAAGATCGCATTCCTGCGTTCCCCAGTTCCCCCGTTCCCGGCTTTCGTTCAGGCTTCGCCGTCCTGATCGGTCGCCCCGGGGTGGGCAAGTCCACGCTGCTCAACCGACTGGTCGGTCAGAAAGTGGCCATCACCGCGGCAGTCCCGCAGATTACGCGGACCCGCCTCTCAGGAATCCTGACGCTGCCCTACACCCAGATCGTGTTCGTGGATACCCCCGGCCTGCATCGGCCCCGGCACAGACTGGGCGAGTGGATGGTCGAGCAGAGTGTGCGGGCGCTCCGGGACGCCGACGTGGTGCTGCTCGTTCTTGATGCCGGTGATGGCGTGACACCTGAGGACCGGGCCGCGATCGCCCGCCTCGGCGGCGTACGCGCTCCCGCGCTGGCGGTGCTGAACAAGATCGACCGGCTCCCGCCCGGCGAGATGGTGGCGCGTTTGGCCGCGGTCGGCGGGCTGCACGCGTTCGCCGGCGTGGTTCCCGTCTCGGGTCTCACGGGGGCCAACCTCGATGGGCTGGTCCAGGCGATCGCCGGGCTGTTGCCGGAAGGCCCGCAGTACTTCCCCCCGGAGATGGTGACCGACCAGCCCGAGCAGGCCCTGGTCCGGGAACTGATCAGGGAGGCCGCCATCAAGTCGACCCGTGAGGAACTGCCCTATGGTATCGCGGTGGAGATCGAGGAGTTCACGAGGCGCGAGGGCAAGGATCTCCTCTACATCCGGGCCACCCTCCACGTGGAGCGCGACGCGCACAAGAAGATGCTGATCGGGAAGGACGGCCGGATGCTGCGGGCCATCGGGCAGCGGGCACGTGGGGACATCGAGACCCTGCTGCACTCCCGCATCTACCTGGACCTCTGGGTCAAGACGTCGAAAGGGTGGCGAGAACGGGAAGAACTCATTAAGACGTTCTATCCTGAGTGACAAGAAAGAGGGAATCCATCCGCAGGCGTGGAAACCGTGCGCGGCCTGCGACGCCTGCGGGGGGCAGTGACGCTGCGATGCTCTATCTCAGCCGGCTCATTCATGCGCCAATCGTCGATGCCGATGGCGTCAGGCTGGGCACCGTCGGGGACGTGGCCGTCGACCTGCGGGATCCGCTGCCGCGGGTAACGGGACTGTGCATGCGTACGGACCGCAGCCGGGTGGCGTTGATCCCCCGGGACGCGGTCGAGAGCCTCGCCTCCCAGCAGGTCCGCCTCCGGGTCGCCCGCCGCTTCCTGCAACCCCGGCCACTCCAGCCGGACGAGATGCTCCTGGGTGACATCCTCGATACGCAGGTCGTCGACACCGATGGCCTCAAAGTGGTCCGGGTCAACGACCTGCAACTGTCCCACGCCAACGGTGAGGTGCGGCTGGTGGCGGCCGATGTGGGGACGCTGGGGCTCCTGCGCCGGTTGAGCCTGGACCGGGTGGTGCAACGGCTGGTGCGGCTGGTCGGCCGGACGCTCCCGGACAAGGTCATCCCCTGGAAGATGGTGGCAACGTTCAGCGGCCCGCTCACCCCGGTCAGGCTGAGCATCTCGCGCGAGCGGCTCCGGGAGATCCACCCCGCCGACCTGGGCCAGCTGATGGAAGACCTCGATCGCGACGAGCGGGTCGAAGTGATGACGGCGCTGGGTCACGAGGCCGCCGCCGAGACACTCGCGGAGGCGGAGCCGGAGGTCCAGACCGACGTGATGAAGAGCCTGCCGAGCGACCTCGCCGCGGACATTCTCGAGGAGATGTCCCCCGACGACGCCACCGACGTGCTCACGGACCTTCCCCCGGCCCGCGCGGAGAAGCTCATCAATTTGATGGCTCCGGAAGAAGCGCAGGATGTGAAAGAGCTGCTCAAATACCCTGAAGGTACGGCCGGGAGTGTCATGACGACCGAATTCGTCGCCCTGCCTGACGGCCTGACCGCGGAGCAGACCTTGCAGCGGCTGCGGCACCTCGCACCTGGTGCCGAGCAAATCTACTACTTCTACGTGGAAGATGCCGCCCACCGGCTCGTGGGAGTTCTTCCTCTTCGCGCGCTGATCGTGGCGCCGCCGGACCAGCGCATTGCTGAGATCATGACCCACCGGGTCGTCACCTTGACCGCCGAGGATGATCTGGAAACGGTGGGCGCCGCGCTGACCAGGTACGATCTGCTGGCACTGCCCGTTGTCGACGCCAACGGCCGGTTGATCGGTGTCGTCACGGTTGATGACGTGATGGAGGTAGTCCTCCGCAAGGGCCGGCGACGCGTTCCCCCGCGCTTCCGGCGCCGGGCCAAGCCCCGTACGAGTCGGTCTGAGAGCGTTGCGCCTTGAGCCCAGCATTGTCATGAAGCGGCTGGGCCCGTGGGTCAGCCAGCGCTGGCTCCGCCTGGCCCTCTTCCTCTCGGTGATGGGTCCGGGGATCATCACCGGCAACGTCGACAACGACGCGAACGGGATCGCCACCTACTCCATCGCCGGGGCGTCGTTTGGCTACCGGCTCCTGTGGACCCTGTTCCTGTCCACCTTTGCCCTGGCTGTGATCCAGGAGATGGTCGGACGCATGGGCGCGGTGACAGGGAAGGGGCTCGCTGACCTCATCCGCGAACGGTTCCGTGCCCGGTTTACGGTCTTCGTGATGATCACACTCGTCATCGCCAACTGGGCCAACACGGTGGGTGACTTCGCCGGCGTGGCCGGGGCGACAGAGATCTTCGGCATTACCCGCTACGTGGCGATCCCCGTCGCGGCCCTCCTGGTCCTGGTGCTCGTGGTCCGCGGGAACTACCGGTTTGTGGAACGGGTGTTCCTGGTGGCGACGTTGATATACGCGACGTATATCCTCTCCGCCATCCTGGCCCGGCCGCCGTGGGGCGAGGTCCTGCGGGCCGTAGTCACTCCGACGTTACACGGCTGGGACGGTAAGTTTGTGGCGATGACCATCGGCGTAATCGGTACCACGATTGCGCCGTGGATGCAGTTTTACCAGCAGGCGGCGGTGGTAGACAAGGGCCTGACGGCAGAGGAGTACCGCCTGACACGGCTGGACACCTACCTGGGGATGATCACCACCAATGTGGTAGCATTTTTCATCATCGTGGCCTGCGGAGCGACGCTGTTTGTGCACGGGATCGAGATTCGCGATGCCAAGGACGCCGCCGTGGCCCTGGCGCCGCTTGCCGGGCGCTACGCGTCCCTGCTGTTTGCCGTCGGCCTGCTCAACGCGGCCATTTTCTCGGTGGCGATCATTCCGCTGTCCACGGCCTATGCCGTGTGCGAGGCATTCGGATGGGAGGCTGGGCTCAACCGGACCGTGCGGGACGCGCCCGCCTTCTTTGGCATCTTTGCGGTTATGCTGGGAGCCGCCGGGCTGGTCGTCCTCATTCCAGAACTCCCGCTGGTGCGGGTCATGCTGCTCTCGCAGATCCTCAACGGGATCCTGCTGCCGTTTGTCCTGATCTTCCTGATCCTGCTGACCAATGACACCCGCTTGATGGGAGCGTACAGGAACTCGTGGGTATTTAACGCCATCGCCTCGGTGACGGTCATCGTGATGGTTGTGCTGACGGCGGCGCTCATTCGGTTGGGGCTCTAGGCCGCGGGCCATGCCGGTCTACAAGGCCGAGGGAATTGTCATCCGCCGCGCCAATCTAGGCGAGGCGGACCGCCTGGTGACTCTGTTCTGTCTTGACCACGGCAAAGTGACGGTGGCGGCCCGAGGGGCCCGCAAGATGAAGAGCCGGTTTGTGGGCCGGCTGGAACTCTTCTCACACGTGCGCGCCTTGCTGGCTGTCGGCCGGACGCTCGATGTGGTGTCTCAGGTGGAAGTGGCCGCCACGTTCTCGATGCTGCGGCAGAATCTGGACCGGCTCGGGTACGCGGCGTTTGCCGTTGAGCTCGTCGACCGTTCCACCGCCGACCGCGAACCGGCTCCCGACCTCTTCAGGAGCCTGCGTGCGGCGCTGGATCTGATGCAGACCGGCGACCCTCAAGTCATCGGATTGTGGTTTGCGGCGCAGGTGCTGGTGCACAGCGGCTACGCGCCGACGACCGACGCCTGTCAGGTGTGCGGGAAGCCCGTCCGCAACGGGGCGGCCTTCAGCCACGCGCTCGGCGGAGTGCTGTGCGAGGCCGACCGGCCGCGGGATCCCGATGCGGTGATGGCGTCTGCGGGCGCGCTGCGGGCGATCGGGTACCTCCTGCACAGCCAGCCTGAGGTGCTTGCCCGACTGGTCCTGGACCCGCGGCAACGGGCCGAGGTGAGCGGACTCCTGCAGCGATATCTCGAGTACCGGCTGGAGACCAAGTTGAAGAGCCTGCAGGTCATCAGGAAAATCACGGGAATGCGGGAACAGGGGAACGCGGGAACGCGGAAAATCAACTCAGGACACCTATCGCATCGTGGAGGAGTGGGAGGAACAGGGTAGGAGCACGTTCACTTGCGTTCCCGTGTTCCCGCGTTCCTGTGTGTTATAGTGTAGAAGGCGGAGGTGACTGTGTTGGAAATTGATCTGGAGCGGGCGCGCCACGCGCTGCTGCAGCTGGGGACGGCGTTGGAGGAGGCACGCGGAGTGATCCGGCCGGGCCCCGACGGGTTGATCCGGGTGAAGACGGACGACCGGGTCGTGGAACTCCCCGTGTCCTGGGCCGTCGCCGGTGCGGTGGCCTTTGCGGTGGCCGCGATCCTTTCCACCGTGCCGATGCCGTCGGTCCGCCGGCGCGAGCGGAACGAAGAACCGCTCGGAATTGGCTAACGATGTTGAAACGTTGGAAAGTTGAATCGTTGAAGCGAAGAGGACGATTTCAATCATACTCCGGTTCAACGCTCCAACGCTTCAACGTTCCAACGTAGTTTTTGCGACAATGATGGAAGAAAGGGAGCCCTCGGTCCCCGAGACGGGTGGGCTTTTTTCATTTTCCTGAGATGTCTGTCCTGACGTTTCAAGACGTGGTCATGGCCCTGGAGCGGTTCTGGGCCGCACAGGGCTGCGTCATCGAGCAGCCGTACGATCTGGAAGTCGGAGCCGGGACGATGCACCCGGCCACGTTCCTGCGGGCGCTGGGGCCGGAGCCCTGGCGGGTCGCCTTCGTGCAGCCGTCCCGCCGGCCGGCGGATGGCCGGTACGGAGAGAATCCCAACCGTCTCTTCAAGCACTACCAGTATCAGGTGGTCCTGAAGCCGTCACCAGACGACATCCAGGACCGGTACCTGCGCAGCCTCGTCCAGTTAGGCATCCGGCTCCGCGAACACGATGTGCGGTTTCTCGAGGATGACTGGGAGGCGCCGACCCTCGGCGCGTCGGGGCTGGGCTGGCAGGTATTTCTTGACGGAGCGGAGATTTCGCAGTTCACATACTTTCAGCAGATGGGCGGGCTGGAGGCCAAGCCCGTGTCGGTCGAGATCACGTACGGTCTTGAGCGTATCACCATGTTCATCCAGCGCCGCTCCAGCGCGTTCGAGATCGAGTGGGCTCCCGGCATGACGTACGGAGAACTGCGCCTTCAGGACGAGGCCGAGCAGTCTGCCTACAGCTTTGACCGTGCTGACGTCGAGACACTGCGCGCAGGCTTCGCGGCCGGCGAAGCGGAGGCCAGCCGGCTCCTGGACGCGGGGCTCGTGCTCCCAGCCTATGATCACGTCCTGAAATGCTCACACCTGTTCAACCTGCTCGACGCCCGCGGGGCGATCGGCGTGGCGGAGCGCACGACGCTCATGGCCCGCTGCCGGCAACTGGCGCACCGCTGCGCCGAACGTTATGTGGCCAGACGTGAGGAGCTAGGGTTTCCATTGCTGCGCACCGCCGCGAACCGGAGGCCGGGCAGGGCCCGTCCGGCCGCAGGCAGGGCAGGAGGGGCGCGTGCCTGACCTGCTTCTTGAAATCGGGACTGAGGAGCTTCCTCCCCACGACATTGCGCCGGCGCTGCAGCAACTTGCCGAGGGGATGCGCGCGGCCCTGGCCGCGCTGCGCATCGACGCCGGGGTCATTCGGACCTACGGCGCTCCCCGCCGGCTGGCCGTGGTGTGCATGGGTGTGGCTTCGCGCCAGCGTCCGATGGTGCGCGAGGTCCGCGGTCCGGCCGCCCAGGCGGCATTTGATGCCGAGGGCCGTCCCACCCAGGCCGCGATCGGATTTGCCCGGGCTCAGGGCGTGCCGGTGGAGCGGCTTCAGGCACGCGAGGTGGAGGGCAAACGGTACGCGGTCGCAGTGGTCGAAGAGCGCCCGAAGCACAGCGCCGAGGTGCTCCCCGGGGCACTCACCGGGGTGGTCACCCGGCTGTCGTTTTCCAAGATGATGCGGTGGGGCGAGGGCGAGGCACGGTTCGCCAGGCCGATCCGGTGGATGGTGGCGCTCCTGGGGCGAACCGTCCTGCGCGTGGAGGTGGCGGGGGTGCGGGCCGGGCGCACTACCCGAGGTCACCGCATTCTGGGGAGCGGGCCACGGGCGGTCGCCAGCGCGCAGGCGTACCTGAAGGTTTTGAAGTCTTCCGGTGTGATCGTCGATCAAGATGAACGCAGGCGGGTGATTGTTCAGCAGACGACCGCGCTGGCCAAGCAGGTGAGCGGCGTCCCGGTGCTGGACCCGGCGTTGCTGGACGAGCTGATCATGAGCACCGAGCACCCGCAGGCCCTGCGCGGCGCATTCGATCGTGAGTTCCTCACGCTCCCCGGTCCCGTGCTCGTGACCGTGATGCAGCACCATCAGAAGTACTTTGCCATCGAGGACGCCGGACGACGCCTCCTGCCGTATTTCCTGGCCGTGCGAGACGGCGATGCCCGCCACCTGGCGACGGTCCGCCAGGGCCACGAGTGGGTGTTGCGGGCGCGGCTGGCCGACGCCCGCTTCTTCGTCCAGGAAGATCGCAAGCACCGGTTGGAGGATTATCTCCCCAAGCTGGACGGCCTCCTGTTCCAGGCTCAACTCGGCACGATGGCGGAGAAGACGCGCCGCCTGGTGGCGCTCGCCAGGCACGTGTCAGGGCTCCTGCTGCTCGATGGCCGCACGACGGAGGCGCTCCTCCGGGCGGCGACGCTGTGCAAGGCGGACCTGGTTACCAAGATGGTCGGCGAGTTCCCGGAGCTGCAGGGTGTGATCGGCCAGATCTATGCGGAGCTGGACGGCGAGCCCCCGGAGGTGGCGCGGGCGATCGGGGAGCATTACCGGCCGGCGCGGGCGGGAGACGCTGCGCCAAAGACACAGGTCGGCGCACTGCTGGGACTCGTGGACAAGATTGACACCCTGGTAGGGATCGTCGGCGTAGGGCTGGTGCCGACCGGCTCACAGGACCCGTACGGGCTCCGCCGCGCGGCGCAGGGCATCGTGGAGATCATTCAGATGCTGCGGCTGCGCATGCCACTGCGCGCGCTCGCGGAGGCGGCTGCGGCGGGATACGGCCGGCGCTGGGGGCCGGAAGTGCTCGACCTCGTCGTGGACTTCCTGCGGCAGCGACTGCGGGCCATGTTGATCGACCAGGGCGTCCGGTATGATCTGGTCGATGCCGCCGTGGCCGTCAGCGGGGATGACCTGCTGGCCGCCGCGGACCGGGCGCAGGCGCTCAGCGCGTTCGCCGGGCGCCCCGAATTCGCCCGCCTCTATGTTGCATACGATCGCGCCTCCCGGATCCTGAGTGCGGAGGCGGCCTCACAGGTGGATCCCGAGAAGTTTGAAGTCCCGGCTGAGCACCGGCTGCATGAGGCGGCGATCCGGGTCTCCTCACGGGTCCGCACGGCGACTGCCGGTGGCGACTATCTCAACGCGCTGGGCGAGTTGCTGGCGTTGACCGAGCCGGTGGATCGCATCTTCGACGCTGTGCTCATCATGGCGCCCCAGCCGGCGGTGCGGGCCAACCGCCTGGCGCTGCTGCGTCTGGCGGTCGAGGCCTTCCGCCTTGTGGCGGACTTTTCGAAGGTGGTTGTGGCCTCGGATCAGCCGAGCACGCCGGACGGGGAACGGCGAGCGAAAACCACGAAGAAGGTACAGGCCGCTCGCTGACCGCGAGCACCAGATGACGATGAGGTGAGGGTATGGCACAGGTACGGAGTAAGAAGGCCACGCGGGTGCCGAAGACACGGGCGACCCGCACCGCCTCCGGGGCAAGCAAGCCGCGGAGCGGCCCTGCACCATCCGGCGCAGGGCGGCGCCCTGCACCGTACGGTACAGGGCGGCGCCGATGGACGATGCTCTTTGCAGAGGGCAACGCGACAATGCGCGATCTGCTGGGTGGGAAGGGCGCCGGCCTGGCCGAGATGAGCCGCATCGGCCTGCCGGTACCGCCTGGGTTTACCATTACCACCGAGGCCTGTCTAGAGTACTACCGCCGGTCCCGGCAGTTCCCCGCCGGCCTGATGGATGAGGTCAGGCAGAAGATGCGCCTGCTGGAGGAACGGACCGGCAAGCGCTTCGGCGATGCCACCAAACCATTGCTGGTGTCCGTGCGGTCCGGTGCGAAGTTTAGCATGCCGGGCATGATGGACACCGTCCTCAACCTGGGGCTCAACAAGACGACGGTGGAGGGGCTGGCGCGGGCATCGGGCGATGCGCGATTTGCCTACGACTCCTACCGCCGGTTCATGCAGATGTTTGGCAACGTGGTGCTGGGGCTGAAGCACGAGCTCTTCGAGGACATCCTCCTGGCCGCCAAGCGAGCGCGTGGGGTGACACAGGACACCGAGCTGAGCGCCGGCGACCTCGGAGCGCTGACCGAGGAGTACCGCCGCCTGGTGCGGGAGCGTGCCGGCCAGGCGTTCCCCGAGGATCCCTGGCAGCAACTGGAGATGGCCATCCACGCCGTCTTCGAATCGTGGAACAACCCCCGGGCCATCACCTACCGGAACTTTAACAAGATTCCTCATGATCTGGGCACGGCGGTGAACGTGCAGACCATGGTGTTTGGCAACCTGGGGCCAACCTCCGGCACCGGGGTGGCGTTTACCCGCGATCCGGCGACGGGCGAGAAAAAGGTGTACGGGGAGTACCTGCTCAACGCGCAGGGGGAAGACGTCGTCGCCGGCATCCGCACGCCCAAGCCCATCGGCGAGCTGGTCCGGGATCTCCCCCAGGCGTACCGGCAGTTCATGGACGTGTGTGCGCTGTTGGAGAAGCACTACCGCGACGTGCAGGACGTCGAGTTCACCATCGAACACGGCACGCTCTACCTGTTGCAGACGCGCAGCGGGAAGCGCACCGGACAGGCCGCGGTCAAGATTGCCGTCGACATGGTGCACGAGAAGCTGATCACCAAAGAAGAGGCGCTGTTGCGCGCGGAGCCGGCGTCGCTGGAACAGCTCCTGCATCCGCGGCTCGATCCAGACGCCCCGCGCCGCGTCGTGGGGAAGGGCCTGGCCGCCAGTCCGGGAGCGGCCTCCGGCGCCATCGTGTTTGACGCCGACGAGGCGGTCAAGCTGGCAACGCAGCGCAAGGTCATTCTGGCGCGGCCGGAAACCAACCCCGACGATATTCACGGGTTGGTGGCCGCGCAGGGCGTACTCACCAGCCGCGGCGGGATGACCAGCCACGCCGCGATTGTGGCCCGCGGCATGGGGAAACCTGCCGTGGTCGGGGCGGAATCGCTGCGCATCGATGAGGAGGCCGGGCAACTCGCGGCCGGTGATGTGGTCATCCATCAGGGGGACGTGATTACGATCGACGGATCCACCGGTGAGGTCATCCTGGGGGAGGTGCCCGTCATCGAGCCGTCGCTGGCGGGGGAAATCGAGGAGCTGCTGCGGTGGGCCGACCAGGTCCGGACGCTGGGCGTGCGTGCGAATGCCGATTACCCGCGGGACGCACGCAAGGCGCTAGAGTTTGGCGCGGAAGGGATCGGTCTGTGCCGGACCGAGCATATGTTTATGGAAGCCGAGCGGCTGCCGATCATGCAGCAGATGATCATGGCGGCCACGGAGGGAGAGCGGCGGGCGGCGCTGGACCGCTTGCTGCTCTTCCAGAAGGAAGACTTCAAAGGGATCTTTCGCGAGATGGGCAACCGGCCCGTGATCATCCGTCTACTGGACCCGCCCTTGCACGAGTTCCTGCCGCGGATGGAAGATTTGCTCGTCGAAGTCACCGAGATGCGAGCGCGCGGCGAGACGGACGGGTTGCAGGAGAAAGAAGCGCTGTTGCGCCGGGTGCAGATGCTGCACGAGTTCAATCCAATGCTGGGCCTGCGCGGGTGCCGGCTGGGTATCCTCTATCCCGAGATCAATGAGATGCAGGTCCGCGCCATCCTCCTGGCGGCGGTCGAGGTGAAGCGCGACGAGGGCATCGACGTCATCCCGGAGGTCATGATTCCACTGGTGGGCCATCCCAATGAGTTGCAGTTTGTGCACCAGCAACTGGTGACCGTCGCGGCGCAGATCGTGAAGGAGGCCGGGGTGTCGGTGCGCTACCTCTTCGGCACCATGATCGAGATCCCGCGCGCCTGCCTGGTGGCCGATCAGATCGCCGAGATCGCGGAGTTCTTCTCGTTTGGGACGAACGATCTCACGCAGACCATCTTTGGGTTCAGCCGCGACGACGCGCAGGCGAAGTTCCTCAATCAATACCTGGAAAAGGGCATCCTCACAGACGACCCATTCCAGGTCCTGGACCGTAGCGGGGTCGGTAAGCTGATGGAGATGGGCGCGAGGCTGGGGAAGAAGGTCCGCGCTGATTTGGAGGTGGGCATCTGTGGTGAGCACGGCGGCGACCCATCCTCGGTCGAGTTCTGCCACCAGATCGGGCTGGATTATGTCTCCTGCTCGCCCTTCCGCGTGCCGATCGCCCGGCTCGCTGCGGCGCAGGCACGCCTGAAGGAGAAGACGGCGACAGCGAAAGATATCTAACGAACTGCGTCTACTTGGTCTGCCTGGTCTTCTTGGTCTACTTGGTCTCCTTGCTCCACACCACGCGGGGTTTGCAGACCAAGTAGACTAAGTAGACCGAGGAGACTAAGGAGACGGTTTTCGCTTTGCATGCCAACCCCCCGAGAAATCACCGAAGAGCGGGAGCGCGAGTGGCTCAGTCCTCGCGCTGCCCTGGCGTCCGCCTCGAAAGGACGCGAGACGGCTGAGCCGCAGGATGACCTGCGCACCTGTTTTCAGCGCGATCGTGATCGCATCATTCACAGCAAGGCCTTCCGCCGGCTGAAGCATAAGACCCAGGTCTTCCTCGCGCCGGAGGGGGATCACTATCGGACGCGCCTGACCCACACGCTGGAAGTAATGCAGGTGGCCCGCACCGTCGCCCGCGCGTTGCGGCTCAACGAGGACCTCACCGAAGCCGTCGCCCTCGCGCACGACCTGGGGCATCCGCCGTTCGGGCACGCCGGGGAGGACGCCCTTAACGAGATGATGCGACCGGTCGGCGGCTTCCGCCATTACGAGCAAAGCCTGCGCGTCGTGCACCTGCTGGAGATCCGGACGCCGGCCGGCGGAACGCCGGTGCGGGGGCTGAACCTGACATGGGAAGTGCGCGACGGGATCGGGAGTCATTCCAAAGGTCTGGCCGAACTGCCGCCGGCCGCAGACGACCGGCCGGATGGAACACTCCCGGCCACGTTCGAGGGACAGGTGGTCCGGCTGGCCGACCGGATTGCCTACGTGCACCATGACACCGATGACGCGATCCGCGCCGGGTTGATCACCGAGCAGGACGTCCCGGTCCCGGTGCGCGAGGTGCTGGGGGCCGCGCACGGGGGCTGGCTGGGCCGCCTGGTGCGGGATCTGGTGGCGAGCAGCGGAGATCAGCGCATCATCCGTCCCAGCGAAGACGTCCGCCTGGCCCTGAATGCGCTGGTGGATTTCCTCACCGAGCGAGTGTATCGAGGGCCGTCCGCCGTGGTGGAGGTGGCCAAAGCGAAGCGCCTCGTGGCGGCCTTGTATGATTACTACCTCGGCCACCCCGACGAGGTCTCGCCGGAGTACCAGGATCTTATGGCGCGGGGGGAGCCCGTGCGCCGCGTAATCGGAGACTTCCTGGCCGGGATGACCGACCGCTACGCCATCCGCCTGGCCGAATCACTCTTCATCCCCCATGCTTGGTCGCCCTGAGACCAAGGGACCAAACAGGCCGGGAGAACCTCTATGAGTTGTCGAACCTCTAATGGAGAGGTATGTTCGTGGCGCGAACCAGGGAGCTCCGACCGCTTCACGTCATCGTACAGGGCAAGCACATGGATGTCACTCCAGCCCTGCGCGGTTACGCCGAGACAAAGATCGGCAAGATCGCGCGGTACTTCGACCAGGTACAGGATGCCCAGGTGGTGCTGAGCGTGGAGCGCCGCGGCGGGCTGGGCAAGGCGCAGGTGGTTGAGATCACGGTGCGGGGGGACGGCGTCGTGTTGCGTGGAGAGGACGCGTCGTCCGACATGTACGCCTCCATCGACCTGGTGGTGGCGAAACTGAAGAAGCAGATCGAGAAGTACCGCAGCAAGATGATTCTCAAGCGGCGCATCGAAGAGTCCCGCCGCAAGGCCAGACTCCACAGCTCCGCCGAGGCCGCGCTGCGCGCGGGTCCGCCTGGAGGGGGGATCGTGCGGACCAAGCGCTTTGCGATGAAGCCGATGACGCAGGAGGATGCCGTGCTGCAGATGGAACTGCTGGGCCATGACTTCTTCGTCTTCCGCAATGGCAGCACGATGGAGGTCAACGTCGTGTACCGGCGGAACGACGGGGGGTACGGGGTGATCGAGCCGGAACCATGAGAACGGAAACGGGAAACAGGTAACGGGAAACAGGGCCAGGCGACTGAAAGCGGTTGTTTCCCGTTTCCCGCTTCCGTCAGTTGGGGTGTGGGGTGCCAGACGTGCCAGAACAGGGGGGATCGCCGACCGAGGCCGCTGAAGCCGTGCTGCGCAAGTTGCGCGGCGTGAAAGCGGTGCGGGTGGAGACAGACGACGCCGGGGCGATCCGTCTTGTCCACGTCCTGGGGGGTCCGGACCGCAGTCCCAAGGTGATTGCCGTGGACGTCGTCTCCGCCCTGGCGGCTGAACTCGGCGTGCAACTGGAGCCGCGGCAGGTGCGGGTCGCCGCGCAGCAGCGCACCGAGGAGAGCGCCCCCCCGGAGCAGGCGCGCTTGAAGTTTGTTGGGTTGAGCGTCTCCGCCCTCCGCAACGCCGCAGAGGTCAAAGTACAACTGGAGGACGAGGGGCTGATGTACGAAGGCATCAGCAGCGGCCCCAATGCCACCCGCAACCGCCTGGAACTTGTCGCCGAAGCCACCCTGCGCGCGCTCGAAATCTATCTGCGGGCCAGCGGTCTCTTCCTGCTTGACGGGGTGATGCTCTCGAGGATTGGGGGCCACGAAGTGGTCGTCGCCGTGGTATCACTGGCCGGCCGCGAGGAGGAGATACTTGCTGGATCATCCCTCGTGCGTGACGATCCTCGCGGAGCGGTCGTGCGCGCCATCCTCGATGCTACGAATCGGACCGTGTCCTCGCTGCTCGGACGCTGAACGACCTCTTCAACTTTTCAACTCCGGACGAGGTCGCTCGCATCAAGATGCTATAATAACTCCGCTATGAGTAGCATTTTGGCGCGGCTGCTGGGCGATTCCACGGCGCGCGAACTTCAGCGGATCCAGCCACTCCTCCAGATGGCCAACGCGCTGGAGGCGGAGATTTCCGCGCTCTCCGACCAGGCGCTTGCCGGAAAGACCACCGAGTTCAAGGAGCGGCTCAGCGCGGGGGAGACGCTCGACGATCTCCTCCCCGAGGCGTTCGCGGTGGTGCGCGAGGCGTCGCGGCGCACGCTCGGGCAGCGTCACTTCGACGTGCAGTTGCTCGGGGGCATGGTGCTGCACCAGGGCAAGATCGCCGAGATGCGGACCGGGGAGGGGAAAACGCTGGTCGCCACGCTGCCGGTGTATCTCAACGCCCTGGCCGGCCGCGGGGTCCACCTGGTGACCGTGAACGACTACCTGGCCCGCCGCGACGCGGGCTGGATGGGGCCCATCTACCACGCTCTGGGGTTGTCTGTGGCAGCCATTGCGCACGAGTTCAGCGGGCTGTACGATCCCGGCTACGCCGATCCGCAAGCGCACGCCGATGACCGCCTGAACCACTTCCGGCCGGTGACCCGCCGGGAGGCGTATCAGGCCGATGTCACCTACGGGACGGTGAGCGAGTTCGGGTTCGACTACCTGCGCGACAACATGGCGCTGCGGCCCGAGGACCTGGGCCAGCGCGAGCTGGGATACGCCATCGTCGATGAGGTCGATTTCATTCTCATTGATGAGGCACGGACGCCGCTGATCATCTCCGGCATGGTGGAGGGGTCAACCAAGAAGTACTACGACTTTGCCAGACTGGTCGAGCGCCTGGTCGCTTCCCGCGATTACACCGTGGACGAGAAACTCAAGACGGCAACGCTGACCGAGGAGGGGATGACACGCGCCGAGCGAGCGCTGGGTGTCGAGAATCTGGCCGACATCGAGCACGTGGATTTCATGCATCACCTCCAGCAGGCGCTGCGGGCGCACGCCTGCTACAAGAAAGATGTAGATTACGTGGTCAAGGACGGCCAGGTGATCATCGTGGACGAGTTCACCGGACGGCTCATGCTGGGCCGCCGGTACTCCGACGGGCTGCATCAGGCCATTGAGGCGAAGGAGAACGTCCGTATCGAGCGTGAGAGCCAGACCCTGGCCTCCATCACCATTCAGAACTACTTCCGCATGTATGCCAAGCTGGCCGGGATGACCGGCACGGCCAAGACAGAGGAAGAAGAGCTCCAGAAAATATACAATCTCCCCGTCGTGGTCATCCCCACGCACAAGCCGATGATCCGCCAGGACGCGCCCGACCTCATCTACAAAACCGAACGGGCCAAGTTCCGCGCGGTGGTGACGGAGATTGAGGAGTGGCACAGACGCGGCCGGCCGGTGCTGGTGGGGACGCGGAGCATCGAAAAGAACGAGCAGCTGAGCGAGATGCTCCGCCGGCGCGGCGTGCCCCACGAGATCCTCAACGCCAAGCAGCACGAACGCGAGGCGGAGATCATCGCCCAGGCTGGCCGGCTTGGCGCGGTGACGATCGCGACGAACATGGCCGGGCGGGGCGTGGACATCCTCCTGGGAGGCAACCCGCCGGATCAGGCGGAGGGGGACAAGGTCCGCGCGCTCGGTGGGCTGCATGTCATCGGCACTGAGCGCCATGAAGCCCGCCGGATCGACAACCAGCTCCGCGGTCGTACCGGCCGGCAGGGCGACTCCGGGTCCTCCCGCTTCTATGTGGGCCTGGACGACGAGCTGATGCGGCTGTTTGCCGGCCAGCGCGTGGCGGCGATCATGGACCGGCTGGGCATCGACGAGGACACGCCGATCGAGCACGGGCTGGTGACCAGGCAGATCGAGAACGCTCAAAAGAAAGTCGAACAATATCACTTCGACGTCCGCAAGCATGTGCTGGAATACGACGACGTCCTCAACGTGCAGCGCAAGGTCATCTACGGAGAGCGGCGCAAGGCCCTGTTCGGCGACAACGTACGCGAGAACGTGCTGGACATGTTCGAACGGCTGCTGGGGACCCTGGTGGATGCCCACTGTCCCGCCGATGCCCGGCCCGAGGAGTGGGATCTGGAGGGGTTGCGGGAGTTCGCGGCGAGGTTGATTCCGGCGCTGGCCGACGTCCCGGTCGCAGAGGATGCCAGCCGCGAGGACGTCAAGGAGAGGCTGGAGTCCGCGGCGCTGGGAGCGTACGAACGCAAAGAGCAGGAGATCGGCGTAGAACAACTCCGCGAGGTAGAACGGCTGGTGCTCCTGCAGACCATCGACCGGAAGTGGATCGACCACCTGTATGCCATGGAGGCGTTGCGTGAAGGGATTGGGTTGCGCGCCTATGCCCAGGTCAGCCCGCTGATCGAGTACCAGCGGGAGGGGTATGACCTGTTCCAGCAAATGCTGACCGAGATTCAGGAGGAGACGGTGCAGGTGCTCCTCCGGCTCCAGGTAGAACCCGGCGCCTCGCTGGCCCCGCGCCCTGTACCATCTGGTACAGGGCCGCGCCGGCCGGCCGTGATGCCGGGAGCACGCCCTGCCCGCGAGCCGGCCGCAGTCGCCAGCGCGGCGGGCGGCGGGACGCCACGGCACGCCGCGACAATCGACCCGGCTGCGGACCGGCGGAAGATCGGTCGCAACGACCCGTGCTGGTGCGGCAGCGGGAAGAAGTACAAGAAGTGCCACGGCAAGGACGAATAATCGAGTCTCCCCGGTCTACCCAGTCTTCCCTGTCTATCGACTCGATTGAATTTAGACTGGGAAGACTGGGGAGACTGGGGAGACTGGGAAGACCCGCCCTCGCGATTCTCACCGGTTTCTTTTTGATCCTGAGTTTCCCGCCGTTTGATGTTGGTTGGCTGGCCTGGGTTGCCCTCACACCACTCGTCCTGGCGATTCACGGGCGCCCGATGCGCCAGGTGTTCGGGCTCGGCTATCTGGCCGGGGGCCTGGCATTCGCGGGTATTCTGGCGTGGATCCGCGTCTTTGGGCTGCTGCCCTGGGTGCTGCTGGCGGCGTACCTCGCCCTGTATCCGGCGGCGTTCGCGGTTGTCACCCGCTGGGCTGTGGGCGGCCGCCAGACATGGAGGTGGGTCTGGCTGGCCGCCATCGCCTGGACGGGTCTGGAGTACCTGCGATCCGCTGGAGTTCTTGGATTCCCCTGGGCGCTCTTGGGCCTGACGCAGCATCGGTCTCTCCCAGTATTGCAGGTGGCCCGGTACGCGGGCGTGTACGGCGTGTCGTTTCTGGTGGCTCTGGCCGGCGTATCGCTGGCAGGCGTGGGGCTGATCAGGCGTCCGGCTCCGATCATATTCCCAGTCCTTGCGCTCATGCTGGCCATCGGGTGGGGCATCCGGCAGGTTCACACCGTGCGCGAAGGCCCGGTTGTAATGGCGGCCGTCCAACCGCACGTTCCGCAGGCGCAGAAGTTCGATCCGGCGCTGGCAGCCGATCACATGCGCGCGCTGCAGCGGCTTGTGGGAGACGGTGGCCGGCGTGGCGCTGATCTGATCGTCTTGCCGGAGACCGCCCTCCCGCTGAACCTCTTCGGCCCGGGCGGGGCGCTCGTCGAGGTGGGACGGTGGGCCCACCAGGCACGCGCCACCATCATTGCCAGCAGTCTGGAGAACGGCGCGTCCAACATCGCCGTCGCGGTGGCACCGTCGGGGACGGCGGTCAGCCGGTACGACAAGGTCCGGCTCGTCGCGTTCGGGGAGACGGGGATTCTGCCCGGCACGAGGTACGAACCGCTGTGGACTCCGGTGGGGCGGGTGGGTGTGGCGATCTGTTTTGAGTCGATCTTCCCCGATGTGACCCGTGAGCTCGTCCGAAATGGAGCACAGGTGCTCGCCGTGATGACGAACGATGCGTGGTTTGACGGGACCGCTGGACCCGCGCAACATGCGGTGCACGCGGTGCTGCGCGCGGTGGAGTCAGGGCGCTGGGTCGTCCGTGCCGCCAACACCGGGCTGTCGATGGTGATCGACCCGGCCGGCCGGGTGCGGGTGACCCTCTCGCCGCGTCAATCCGGCGTACTCATCTCACGCGCCGGACTCGTGGATGCGCCGACATTCTACGCCAGCCGGGGTGACGTGCTTGTGGGGGCAGGTCTCGTGGCGCTCCTGGTTGCGGCCGCGCCGGACCTGAGGCGAGCGCTGGCGCACCACTGGAGGCGGCCGGCCTTTCAGTCTGTCCTCAGCGCCGTAGGGCTCCCGTGGTTTGCGGCGATGATCCTGCTGCGCGCGCGGGCGCCGTGGTGGGGGCTGCCCGCGGTCCTCTCCGGATTTCTCGGCGCTGCGATGTTGTTTCAACCAGCGCGGGGTCTGGGCCCGCACATGAGAGGACACCGTCCCCGCGGGCATGGCGCCCCGATACTCTCTGCGCTGGTGGGTGGATCCGTCGCAGTGGTCGCTCTGTGGAGTCTGACGGTAGCCGCCTTCCGCGCGTCGGGCATGATGCTGCCCGCTCTGCCACTTCCCGGTGGGTGGCTGGTTGTCGGCGCGCGCCAGCTGTTCGCGGCCGCCGCGATCGAGTTCTGGCTTCGCGGGAGCGCATTTGCGCATCTTCTAGAATGGCAGGGGCCCGGTGCCGCCGTCGCCATCACCACAATGCTGGGAATGTCGCTGCAGGCCGGATTGCCACCGGAAGCCTATGCGTGGGCGATTGTCACCGGCGCCGCGTTCGGTCTGATCCGCGGAAGAACCGGAGACTACGCAGGGCTCGTGATCCCCCATGCGATCGGCAATATCCTCTTCTCGGCCATCGCCGCAGTGCGCTAGGTGCGTGCGGCGCGGCTCCCCTCGCATCTGCTATGATAGGGTGCGATGACACTCGAAGAGATCAAATCGACGATCGACTCGGACCGCACGCGCCTCGAAGAGATCCGGAGGCATCTTTGACGTTTCCGCGAAAGAGGCACGCATCGCCTGGCTCCAGGACCAGATGCAGCGCCCCGATCTATGGAGCCATCCCGACCAGGCCAAGAAACTCGGTCAAGAGCTGAGCACTCTGCGCGCGCAGGTCGAAGATTTCACGCGCCTGCAGCGTCAGATCGAAGACCTGGCCGTGCTGGCCCGGCTCGCCCAAGACGACCCCGCGGGCCTTGATCCTGCAGAACTCGCCACCGACGCGCAGCGTGTCCACCAGCAGCTCCAGCGGCTGGAGTTGATGACGTTGCTTTCGGGCGAGCACGACGCCAGCAACGCCATCGTCTCGGTGCACGCCGGAGCCGGCGGCACCGATTCACAGGACTGGGCGCAGATGCTCCTGCGCATGTACGCCCGCTGGGCCGAACGCCGCGGCTTTACCACCGAGATCGTCGACCTCTCCCCCGGCGAGGAAGCCGGGATCAAGAGCGCGACGATGATCATCAACGGTCCATACGCCTACGGCTACCTGAAAGGGGAACGGGGAGTCCATCGCCTGGTCCGCCTGTCGCCGTTCGATGCGGCGCACCGCCGCCACACATCGTTCGTCCTTGTCGATGTCATCCCGGATGTGGAAGAGGTCGAGGTCGCGGTGCGCGACGACGAACTGAAGGTAGAAACGTACCGCGCCGGCGGGGCGGGCGGGCAGAACGTGAACAAGGTGGAGACCGCCGTCCGCATCACGCACCTGCCCACCGGCATCGTGGTGCAGTGCCAGAACGAGCGCTCCCAACACGCGAACCGCCTCACCGCGATGCGGCTGTTGCGCGCGAAGCTGGCCGAGCTGCAGGCGGCACAACGCCAGCAGCGGCTCGCCGAGTTGCGCGGGGAATTCAAGGAGGCGGCCTGGGGCAATCAAATCCGCTCCTATGTCCTGCACCCCTACACGCTGGTCAAGGACCACCGCACCGGCGAGGAAACCGGCGACGCGGAGTCGGTCATCGACGGCAATTTGGACCGGTTCATTGACGCCTACCTCAGACGCCCCGTCCCAACCCCGTAAGTCGATGCCCAGAACCTTGGTCGGCGCAGTCGGCGCAGGGCTGCTGGCGGCATTCGCCGTGCTCGCGATGCGCGCGTCGGTCGAGTCATCCTCCCGCGATGTCGAGATCGCTTTGGACGGCCCAGACTGGGAGGCGCTGGCGAGGCGGGAAGGGCAGGACCCGCTCACATTATTTGCGCGGGCCCGCGAGCACGGGGCGACGGCCGTGGCGGTGTATGAACAGACGCTTAAGCGTCTCGCCGAGCAGGGTGAGGTTGCCTACGCCACCGGCGGACAGGTGCTGAGCCGCGCGCGGATGGGATCCCTCCCTGGCGCGTTCCGCGATCTCGTGGCCGCCGGGGCCGCCCGGCCCGGGAGGCTGTACATTGCCGCGTCACCGGAGCTGCTGGGATTCGTCGGGACCGGTTTCGGCGAGGTGCTGGGCCCGGCGCAGGTGCGCAGGATCGGTGGGCTGCTCGAGGTCCCCGGGCTGCTCGAAGAGCTGGAAGAAGCGCCGCTGGGCTACATGCCGCGGGATCTTGCACCGTACACGCGCCTCGGCCTGCACCCGCTCCTCCGCCTGCGCAATTATCCGGGGATGGCCGCCTCTGGCCTGCGCGCCAAGATGGCTCGGTTGGCGCAGCTGGGCCGCGGGTATCCGGTCGTGTTCGACAAGACAGAAGTGCTCGGGTATGCCGGTCTCATTCCCCAGACCGCAGCAGCGCTGCAGTCGGCCCAGTTTCCGTACGGGCGCATCGAGGTGTTCTCGGTCCGGCGTAAGCAGCGGGGGGAAGACCAGCTCGCCGCGCTGATGCGTCCTCATGTCATCCGGCTGTTCAGCCTGACCGCCGACGAACTCCTGGCGCTGACACCGGAGTCGGTTCGAGACAAGTTTGTGCTGGCGGCGCGGGAGCGCAACATTCGCATCCTGTACCTGCGACCGATCCTCCCCACCGCCGGCAACGTCGGGACCGACGCCAACCTGGTGCTGCTCGATCAGATCACTGGCGACCTGACGCGTTTTGGACTTCGCCCTGGGCCCGCGCGGGCGTTTCCCGACATCCGGATTCCCCGGGTGCTGATGCTGGGGGTGATCCTGGGCGCGCTGGCGGCCATAGCGCTGGCCCTGATGCCGCTGGGTCGTGCCGTGGGGATTGCGGTGCCTGAGAAGGTAGCCTGGGCGCTGGTGGGGATCGGAATCGTGGTGAGCTTGCTCACCATGACGGGTGGGTTGTGGGTCCTGTGGCGGAAGATCCTGGCGTTGGGGACGGCCTCGGCCGTGCCTGTGCTGGCCGTGGCGGTTGCCTTCCCCCGCGCAGGAGTCCGTCCGGGCCTGGCCTCCGTGGGCGCGCTGTGGGTGGCGTCGCTGATCTCGCTGGTCGGGGGCGTGCTGGTGGCCGCGCTGCTCTCAGGCTGGGAGTTCATGATGGCCGCTGATGTGTTCCTGGGCG
>VBAI01000227.1 GCA_005882295.1 Candidatus Segetimicrobium genomatis
CGGGCACGGGCTCGGTGATCACGTCGTTCACCAGACGCATCCCCGGGGTATTCTCCCGAGCGGTAAACGCGCCCGCAGGCAGGCGCGGCAGGGCAGCGGGCTCGAAGGTCTCCCTCCAGGCCGGAGACGCCAGCCCCACCGTCAGAGCACCGTTCCTCGCCACAATCTTCCCATCGGCGATGACCACTGTTGGGGTCATGTGAGAGAGATCCGGGATCACATTCACGTCGGCCCGGTAGCCGACTGCAATCTGGCCAGCATCCTGTATTCCGTAATAGCGCGCGGGGTTTACGGTCACCATTCGCAGCGCGTCGATGGGCGAGATGCCTGCCGAGATGGCTACCTCCAGCAGATGATCGAGATACCCGCGGTCGGCAATAAAGGCCGGAGTGGGCCCGTCGGCCGTCAGCATGACCCTGCCGGACGCGATTTCCTCACGGGTGACCGCCTTCAGCAGGTCCGGCAGATCGGGCCTGATCGAGCTGTGGCGCAGCATCGTCACGAGGCCGGCCCGCAGGCGATCTCTGACGTCCTCCGCGCTCACCGCTTCATGGCACGAGGTAAATCCCGCTCGCGCCAGCGCGGCGAGGCGCTCAAACGACGCCCCGGCGGCATGTCCTTCCACCGGTTTCCCCTCGTCCCGGGCCGCGCGGATCTTGCCGGTGAGATCGGCATCGCCCTGCAGCACGTCGACCCAGCCGGTCACTTCTCCCACTGCCGCCGCCGACGGCAGCCGCCAGAGCGTCCGCACCGTGGGGAGGGAGAAACGCTCGCCCGTCTCAGCAAAGGACTGCGGATGGAGGCGGATCAACCAGCGGAACTTCATCGGCAGCCCGGCCAGCTGCTCCAGCAGGCCGGCGAGGCGATCGGGTCGCGCCAGCAGCATCAGCGGTAGGGTATCTGTGACGGCCATCGTGGTGCCTCCCGGGAGCACCGCGCCCGCAAACTCGACCGGATTGGCAAGGATGACGTGGCCGTGCGGCTCGATGTAGCCGGGGACGATGGTCTGGCCGGCGACGTCGGCGACCTGCCGCGCCCGTCGCGCAATCTGCGCGTCCGCCCCAATGGCCACGATGCGATCGCCGTGGATGCCGACTGCCGCCCGCCGGGTCGCGCCGGCCTGAACATCGACGATGTCCCCGCCCACCAGACAGAGGTCGATGGCCTCAGGACTCATGGGTTCCAGCATAGCAGGACGCAGGGGCGAGGGTTCCCTCCCGGCGTGATCGTAGTTGAGAGAGGGGAGCCCCCGTGATTTGGAATCCCGAGATGGAAACGATGCCGCGCCGAGAGTTGCACGCGCTGCAGCTGCGGCGTCTGCAGCAGACTGTCCGGCGCGTATACGACCACGTATCATTCATGCGTGGGCGTCTGGACGAAACAGGCGTGCGGCCCGATCGCGTCAAGACGCTGGATGATCTGCGCCGGCTGCCGTTCACACGCAAGAGCGACTTCCGCGATACCTATCCGTTTGGACTGCTGGCGGTGCCGGTCTCGCAGCTGGTGCGCATTCATGCCTCCTCAGGCACGACCGGCAAGCCCACCGTCGTCGGCTACACCTCAAGCGACCTCCGCGTGTGGGCGGAGGTGTGCGCCCGCTGCCTGGCCAGCAGCGGGGCGCAGCCGGGGGATGTCTTCCAGAACGCGTACGGGTACGGGCTGTTTACCGGCGGGTTGGGGATGCACTACGGCGCCGAGTTGATGGGATTGGTGGTCGTCCCGGTGTCCGGCGGCAATACCGAACGGCAGATTCTGCTCCTGCAAGATTTCGGGGCGAAGATCATCGCCTGCACACCGTCCTACGCGCTGACGCTGGCCGAAGCCCTGGAGGCGCGGGACATCCATCCCGGATCCCTGCCGCTGCGGTACGGGGTGTTGGGAGCGGAGCCGTGGACGGAGGCGATGCGGGATGAGATCGAGCGCAGACTGGGCATCACCGCGGTGAACATCTACGGTCTGAGCGAGGTCATCGGCCCCGGCGTGAGCAACGAGTGCATTGAGGAGCAAAATGGGGCGCACATCTTTGAAGATCATTTCCTCCCTGAAGTCATCAATCCGCAGACAGAGGAGCCGGTGCCGTTCGGCGAGATCGGCGAACTCGTCTTCACGACCCTGACCAAAGAAGCGCTGCCGGTCATTCGCTATCGTACCGGCGACCTGGCATCGCTGGATCCTGCCCCGTGCCGCTGCGGGCGAACCTTCGTCCGTATGTCGCGGATCATGGGCCGGACGGATGACATGTTGATTATCCGGGGGGTGAACGTCTACCCCACGCAGGTGGAGGCCGCGCTGCTGCGTGTGGCGGAGCTCTCCCCACACTACCAGCTGGTGGTCACGCGCCCGCGCACGTTGGATGAACTTGACGTGTCCATCGAGGTGAATGACTCGTTCGCAAAGGCGCTCGGCGGCTCGTTCACCGGTGAAGAGGAGGCGGTGCAGGAGCTGACGATACGCTGCCAGCAGAAACTGCTGGGAGTGCTGGGTATCACGGCCCGGGTGATCCTGGTGCCTCCCGGCAAGCTGCCCCGCTCGGAAGGCGGAAAGCTCCGCCGCGTCGTGGATCAGCGGAAACTATGACACCGGGAGCGCGGCAACGCGGGATCGCGGGAACGCGGGAACGCGAAACAGCCCACCTGGGTACTCGCGCGTTCCCCTGTTCCCGCGTTCCCCCGTTCCCGTCTGTTGCAGTGTTCAGCGCGCCGGCATCCAGGTCCCGTTGCGGACCTCGACCATCACTGCGGCCCGGAGGTCCAGGCCCAGATGGTCGGTGGGCGTGTAATTGAAGATGCCGGTAATGCCCACCAGTTCCTTGGTCCCGTGCTCGATCTGGTCGCGCAGCACGGCTCGGAAACCACCGGTGTTTTCCGGTCGGATGCCCTG
>VBAI01000228.1:0-3786 GCA_005882295.1 Candidatus Segetimicrobium genomatis
TGAAGACGGTGGGCAGCCGGATTACCCGCAGGGCGGTGACGACGAGCCTATCGATCTCCGCGTTGTCGGCCATGATCTGCACGATAGTCGGTGCGCCGGTAGCCTGGCAGATCAGCCGCATGGCCACCGGGCGCCGGGCGCTGTGGCTGGCTCTGCTCAACGTTGCGGCCAATTTCGGCGGCATCGGCTTGGCGTTCGCGTATCTGGCGACTCTCGGCCGGGTCGGGATGGTGACACTGGTCCTGCACGGGTTGGGGGTGGCCTTTTCACCGCCGCGTCCGGCGTCCTTCATCGGCCTGTCGCTCGCCTATCAGTACGTGAACATTCCTCTTTACATCTTGCTGACGATTCCCGCGATGGGCGTCGTGCGCGACGAGTGGTGGGAGGCAGCGCAGACATCGGCGGCGACGCGCGGCCAGTTCTGGCGGTACGTTGGGCTGCCCCTGCTGACTCCGTTCGTGGCTGCCGGCTGGCTGCTGATCTTCACCTGGTCCATCGGGATCTACGCGATCGCCTACGCGCTGGCCGGAGAAGGGGCCGGCTTCGTGATCAACCTGCTGACGCTGGAACCCGCAGTCTATGGGGTTCTGCTTCTGGCCTGGGCAACTTTCGCGCTGCTCCTCTACCGCGTGCTGCTGCGGAGGGCTCTGCGGTGGTTTTAGACTCATGAGCGCAGCGCGCCTTCCCCGTATCCTGTCCTCCGTAATGTTCGGCGCGTTGGCCCTCTACTTGATCCTACCGATGCTGGCGGTCCTGATCTATTCACTCGCGCGGCGCTGGACGGCCACGATTCTTCCAGACGGGTACACCGTCCAGTACTGGATCAGCGCCCTTCAGGATCCGCGCCTGTTCGGCGCCTTCGTGCGCTCCGTGGTCCTCGCCGGCGCTACCGTGGCCATCGATGTCCTCGTCGTCGTCCCCGCGACGTACTGGGCATATGTGCGGAACCGCCGCATTCGTATCATCGCCGAAATGGCGGCGGTAGTTCCGTTCGCGCTGCCCTGGGTGGCGATCGCGTTCGGCATCCTGCTCCTTAGCGGCCGGTTTGCGCCCGCTCTGCTGGGAACCCCCCTGCTATTGATGCTGGCCTACGCCGCGGTCCACTTCCCCTTCCTGTATTGGGCCGTGGACGGGGCGATGGCCGCGGCGGACGTGGTGGCGCTGAGCGAGGCGGCCGAAACCTGCGGGGCAACCCCGCTGCAGATTATCCGGCGCGTCGTCGTGCCGAACATCACGGGCGGCGTCGTCTCCGGCGGCATCCTCGTGTTTGCCTCCAGCTTCGGCGAGTTTGCGCTGGTGCAGATGCTCGTCGGCGGATCCTTTGAAACGGTGCCGCTATGGAGTGCGGATGCGTTACGGGCGACCCTAGGCAAGTTCCCCGAGCTCGCCGTGATCACATTCACCACCTTTATGGTGCTCTTCGTCCTGTCCGCGATCCTGGTCTTCGGCACCGGCGCGCAGACGATCCGTCTGCTCCCCGGTGCGCGGGCTGTGGAGCAGAGGCGGTAGAGAACCGTGAGCGAGATCGTCCTGCGCGATGTGACCAAGTACTTTGGCTCGGTGCATGCGCTCGATGGTATATCGCTGGAGGTGGCTCCCGGGGAACTGGTAGCTCTGCTGGGGCCGTCGGGATGCGGGAAGACGACGCTGCTCCGGTCCGTCGCCGGTCTGCTGCAACCCGATAGCGGACAGATCCTCATCGGCGGCAAGGACGTCACTGGGATGCCGACCCGCGAGCGGCCCATCGGGATGGTCTCCCAGAGTTACGCACTGTTCCCGAACATGACCCTCCGCAACAACATCGCGTTCCCACTGGTCGTGCGGAACGTACCGGCGTCGGAGATCACCCGACGGGTGAGTGAATTGCTTGACCTCGTGCAGTTGGACGCGCAGGCGGACCGGTACCCCAAGCAGGTCTCGGCAGGGCAGCAGCAGCGCACGGCGCTTGTCCGGGCCCTTGCGCCTCAGCCCGACGTGCTGCTGCTCGACGAGCCGCTTTCGGCCCTCGATGCACTTGTGCGGCACCAGCTTCGCGACGAGATCCGCCGCATCCAGCAAGCCGTCCGAACGACGACGATCTTCGTGACGCACGATCAATCGGAGGCGATGGCGATCGCCGACCGGGTCGCCGTGATGCATCGTGGTCGGATCGAGCAGATCGCGCGGCCTCCGGAGCTCTACGACCGGCCAGGCACGCCGTTTTCCGCTGCGTTCGTCGGCAGCCGAAACGCGTTGGAGTTACCGGTCCGCGACGGCCAGGTCAGCCTCGGATCGGCGTTTGCGGTGCGTCCGCCCGCCGGCAGCGGCATCAGGGTCGTCATTTTTTTCCGTCCCGAGGATGTGGAGATCATCACAGACGGTCGCGGCCATCCTGCCACCCTGGAGGTCAAGATCTTCCTGGGCGCGACGACCCGCCTGCATCTCGTCACCGACGTCGACGGGAAACAGGCGCGGATCTACGCCGACGTGCCGTCGCGGCAGGCCGCGTCACTCGAGCCGGGCTCGACCCTCGGCATCCGGGTCGATCCAGCCAATGTGCGCGTGTTTTCCGTGGAGGGGTGAGGCCGGTGACACGCGTCCTTCTGCTGGGAATCGACGGCTGCCCGATCCACCTCTTCTCGCGTGACGTGATGCCACGGATCTGGGCCCTGAGCGATGCGGGCGGCCGCAGCGCCGACGGCCGCGCGCCGCTCCCCTCCTCGACCTACCCGTGCTTCTCCAGCATCTTGACCGGGTGTCATCCGGCCCGTCATGGGGTTCGCACGACCGCATCGCGTCCTGGCGCTGTGCCTGGCTGGGCCGGCCAGCCGCGCGTGGTCGTCCCCACGCTGTTCGACGTCTGCCGCGCGGCTGGTGTGGGCTCCGCAGCAATCCAGGGTGACCACCTGCTGCTGAGCGTATTGCGGACCGAGGCGGCAGGCGTCACGTGGCCGCCTGGCGGAGTCGTTCCCCCAGAGACGCCCCTCGATGCTCACAACTATCCAACCAACGAGGCGGTCCGGCCTAGCCTGCTGGCCGCAGCCGCCGATCCGGCAGTGCGGTTCCTCTTCGGCCAGATCAACGAAGGCGACACCCTGGGCCACGATCTGGGGCCAGATCATCCCCAAACGCGCGTCTGCTACGCGGGAGCCGATACGCTCGTCGGCGCGGTGCTGGACACTGCGGCGCCCTCGTGGACAGAGACGGTGGTTATCATCGTCTCTGACCATGGCATGGAACCGCGGACCGATCATCCGCCCATTGATCTGATGGCCTACCCTGGTATCTCTGAGGTCGCCATGGACATGCTCGTGGACGGCGGGGCAGCCCTCATCCGGCTGCGCGATGGGACGGCGCCCACCCGTGCTGGCACTGCGCTGGGAGCGGTGCCAGGAGTGGGAGGATGGAGCAGCGCAGGCCACGGGGTGCTGATCGCGGAAGCCCAGCCGGGCTGGATTTTCCACGACCGGAAGCTGCCGGCGAAGGGTTTTCACGGGGGACCGTCGACCGCCCGGACGTTCGCCGTCGTCGGGGGTGGGCACCCCGCGGTGTCGGCGATCGCGCGCGCGATCGCCGCGCAGCCGCCCCAGCATCCTGACTGGGCGCCGACCATCGCTCACCTACTGGGCCTGGCGATGCCTGGCGTCGGCGGCCGGGATCTCCTGGCGGGTTGAGGGCTCGATCCGACCTTCCCGCAGCAGTCACAGGCGCGACCTCCCTACGAATAAACTGCTGAAACTAAGCGGCACTTCGCGGACATGCTCCTAGCGGCCGCGCGTCGAAGAGAAGGCGGGGAGGTGATCCATG
>VBAI01000228.1:3832-5166 GCA_005882295.1 Candidatus Segetimicrobium genomatis
CGACAAGGAGACGCGTGCCCTCCTTGAGGAAGACGCGCGCTACTATCTCCGGCAGTCGCTGTCGACGCCATGCCTCAATGCCCTGCGGCATTGCGAAGGAATCTACATTGAGGACCTCCAGGGTCGACGATACATGGATTTTCACGGAAATAACGTTCACCAGATCGGCTATGGCAACCCGGCAGTGGTGGAAGCGATCAAAGCCCAGCTCGATCAGCTCAGCTTCTGTCCTCGCCGCTACACCAATCGCCCGGCGGTGGACCTGGCGAGGAAGCTCGCGGAGATTGCGCCGGGCGATTTGAACAAGGTCTTACTCTGTCCCAGCGGCACCGGCGCCATCGGCATCGCGCTCAAACTCGCGCGCATGGTCACCGGCCGGCACAAGGTGATCAGCATGTGGGATGCCTTCCACGGTGCCTCACTCGATGCCATCTCCGTCGGGGGTGAAGCCCTCTTTCGGAGCGGGGTCGGCCCCTTAATGCCCGGCGTCGAGCATGTGCCGCCGCCTGACGCTTACCGCTGTCTCTGGGAGTGCGGCAGCCGCGGAGGCTGTGATTTGAAGTGCGCCGCCTACATCGAGTACGTGCTGGAAAAGGAAGGTGACGTCGCAGCTGTGATCGCCGAGACGGTGCGCAGCACCCCGGTGATTCCCAGACCGGAGTTCTGGCAAACCGTCCGCCGCGCCTGCGATCTGCACGGAACGCTGCTGATCCTCGATGAGATCCCCAGCGCGCTCGGCCGAACAGGCGCCATGTTTGCTTGCCAGCACTACGGAGTCGTCCCGGACATCCTCGTCTTGGGCAAGGGACTCGGCGGCGGGATCTTGCCGCTGGCCGCAGTGATCGCGCGGGAACGGTTCGACATTGCCCCCGAGCGAGCCCTGGGACACTACACTCACGAGAAGAGCCCGCTGGCCTGTGCCGCCGCTCTGGCCACGCTGGCCTACATCGAGCAGCATCACCTCGTGGAGCACGCGCGAGATTTGGGTCGCCATGCGCTCGGCCGCTTGATTGCCATGGGGCAACGCCATACTCTGATCGGCGACGTCCGATGTCCGCGGCCTGGGGCTGCTGCTGGGTATCGAGTTGGTCACAGACCGCGTGACACGAGCGCGGGCAACCGAACAGGCTGAAGCCGTGATGTACCGCGCCCTCTCCAGGGGGCTGAGTTTTAAACTGACAATGGGGAACATCATCAGTCTCACCCCGCCATTGACGATTGCGCGCGAGGAGATAGACTTGGCGCTGGACATTCTCGACACGTGCCTGAGCGAGGTCGAAAGCAGGCCCCCAAAGGGTTGAAAAAGAGCCTCGATTCTTTTCTCCCTCTTCTTG
>VBAI01000218.1 GCA_005882295.1 Candidatus Segetimicrobium genomatis
CTGGCGCGCGAAGGATTATTCGTGGAACCCGCCTCGGCTGCGTCGGTGGCGGGGGTGCTGCAGCTGGCGCGCGAGGGGCGCGCACCGGAAGAGGTGGTCTGCGTCCTTACCGGGCACGGGCTCAAAGATCCCGAGATCGTGCAGACCCGGGCAAAACTCCCGCAGCCGGTCCCGGCGACGCTGGACGCGCTAGAAGCGGGGTTGAAGCGGCTGGAAGCCCGGTAGCTGCTGGGGCGCAGGGCCGAACGGCAATCCCGGAATCTGCGGGCCCTGGTATGGGCGGAGCGGGAAATACTCCGGCGGGCTGCCCGGCATCCCCGGCGGGTTGTCCGGGCCAGGCATCAACTGATAGAGCCTCCCCTGATAGTAGAAGAGAATGATCGGCTGGCAGTCTTGCCCCTGTCCCAGGCCCTGCCCTGGCCCCTGGCGATCGGGCGCGGGGAATGGAATCATCTCGGGTTGCATCGGGAGGTTCTGCACCGGCGTGGCGGTCACCGCGGCAGGCTGCGCGGCGTCGCCCTGCGCCGAATGGTGCAGGGCACTGGCCCCTGCGTGCCACCCGGCGAGATAGATCAGCGCGCCCAACACCGCAATCACGCCGGCCACGATCACACGGGATGCAACCCGACGCACCATACATGTCCCTCCCGATGACGTCTTGGTTCCACTATACCACCAGGGTATACAATGGAGTCATGGCCCTCGTGTTTACCTTTCCATGCGGTGGGTGCGGCCGCACCTATAGCGTCTACTATCCCAAGGCCTTGCTGTATCAACTGAGCGGCACAGCTCCGCGGGAAATGGGCCTCAAAGAAGACGAAGAAGAAGTCCGCTCCGGGGCGGTGGACGCAGCCCGGACCCGGGCCGAGGGCGCCGGCCGGATTTTCGTGGACGCCAGCCAGGAGATGGAGCGGGTCTGCGCGTGCGGGAAACACCTGGATTTCAACATCATGCACCATCCCCGCGTCCCCCAATCCAAGCAACTACTGCAGCGCCGGCAAACGGGTCTGATCCCGTTCCCCTCCACGCCCAAGAAGTCGTAGCTTGTTCCCGAACAATAGTTCCGAATTGACCCATCTCCACACCCGGGTGTAGCGTCAAAATTGCCAGCGGGTGTGGCAGCCTAGATGGGAGGTTGTTAACCTCCTACGGTTAACCCGGCCTAACTGGGTACGACCCGCTGGTCTGTATTTGTGTCAGAGGACCCCCCGCCCGGTAAGAGAACCTAGGACTCGTCCACTCCCCACGATCACACGCAACGCGCCATTTTGGAGGGTAACCCGTGGCTCAACGCGATCTGCGCACGCCCCACCGGCTCTCGCCTGACCAGCTGCGATGGACCTGCAACCCCAACTCGTTGCCCTTCAAGACAACGGCGGAGATCAAGGCAGACGAGGTGATCGTCGGGCAGGATCGCGCCGTGCGCGCGCTCGAGCTGGGGCTGACGCTGCAGCAGCCCGGTTATAACGTGTACATCGCCGGACCGGTGGGCACCGGCCGCACAACTTACGCGCGCAAGAAAGTCCAGGCGGTTGCGGCGGCCAAGCCCGTGCCCCCGGACTGGTGCTATGTATACAACTTCCAGCAGCCCGACCAGCCGGCCGCGCTCTCGCCGCCGGCGGGCGCCGGCGCGAAATTTCGCAAGGACATCGATGAGCTGATCGAAGAGCTCAAGGACGCCATCCGGAAGGTCTTCGGCAGTGAGACGTTTGAGACGCGGCGGCGTGAGGTGGTCCAGTCGTTTGAGCAGCGGATCGCCGACATTTGGAAGGAACTCGAAACGAAGGCCAGGCAGCTCGGGTTCGCCATCCAGCGCTCGCCGGCCGGGATCGCCACGGTGCCGGTTGGGCCTTCAGGAGAGCCGATTACCCCTGAGCTGTTCAACCTGCTCCCGGAAGAGCAGCGCAACGAGATCACCCGCCGCGGCCGCGCGCTGCAGGAGGAAGTGGGCGAAGTCCTGCGCAAGGTCCGGATCATCGAGCGCGAGGCCCGTGACGCCATGCGGGAGCTGGAGCAGCGGGCCGTCAGCTCGGCGGCCGCGCACCCCATCACCCGTCTGAAAGAGCGCTACGCCGATCATCCCAAGATCGGTGCCTACCTGGACCAGATCCTGGCCGATGTGGTGGAGCACCTCGACGATTTCAAAGAGCAAGAAGAACCCGCCGCCCCGTTTCCTCTCGCCGCCTTGATGCGCCGGCAGGAACCCTTCACCCGCTACCGGGTGAATCTGGTCGTGGACAACAGCCATCTCCGGGGCGCCCCCGTGATCGAGGAGAGCAACCCCACATACTACAATCTGCTGGGAAAGGTAGAGTACCGTGGGGAGTTTGGCGCGCTGGTCACCGATTTCACCATGATCAAGTGCGGGGCACTGCAGCAGGCCAACGGCGGCTTCCTCACGCTGCAGGTCCGCGACGTGCTGACGAATCCGCTCTCGTGGGAAGCCCTGAAACGCGCCCTGAAGAGCGGGGAGGCGCGGATCGAAAACATCGGCGAGCAACTGGGCCTGATGCCGACGGCCACGCTCAGGCCGGAGCCGATCCCGCTGGACGTGAAGGTGCTCCTCATCGGCACCGCGCAGATCTTTCAGCTCCTGTACGTGCTCGATGAAGACTTTCGTAAGCTCTTCAAGATCAAGGCCGAATTCGACGTCGAGGTGGAGCGGACCGAGGAGGCCACCCGGGCCTATGCTCAGGCCGTCGGCGCCATCTGCAGCCGGCAGGGGCTGCGGCCGTTCGACCGCTCCGCCGTGGCGCGCGTGCTCGAACAGAGCGCGCGGATGGCGGAGCACCAGCAGCGTCTCTCCACGCGCTTCAACGAAATGGTGGAAATCGTCTATGAGGCCTCGGCGTGGGCGCAGCAGGCCGGCCACGACGTCGTCGCCGTGGTCGACGTCGATCGGGCGGTCGACGAGAAGGTCTATCGCTCCAACCGTATCGAGGAGCGGCTCCGGCAGATGATCGCCGAGGGCCAGCTGCTGGTTGACGTCGACGGCGTCAAGCCGGGCCAGGTCAACGGGCTGTCGGTCCTGCAGCTCGGGGACTACAGCTTCGGGCATCCCAGCCGCATCACCGCGCGC
>VBAI01000219.1 GCA_005882295.1 Candidatus Segetimicrobium genomatis
AACTGGACGCGATGGAGATCCGCATCGACGAGTTGACCCCGGAGCAGCGGAAGTATCTTCAGTCGTGGGAGGAAGGCACCTAGAATAGCCGTTCCGGGTCATAGCGCCACGTCGCCGGGTGTGTCACACTCCCCGCGTGGCGCTCCTGCGTGGGTTCGTCGACGTCCTCTTTCCTCCGGCCTGCCAGGTCTGCCAGACACGGGGCGACTTCCCCCTGTGTGCAGGCTGCCGTGCCGGCTTCCCCCTTATCAGGCCGCCGGTCTGCCAGAAGTGTGGCAGGCCGCTGCGTGGACCGCCGGATCTCACCTTTACGTGCATTCCCTGCCGGCACCGGCGGACGCATTTCGCCTGTGCCCGCGCGGCCGGAGTATACGATGGCCCGCTGCGCGAGGCGATCCACGCCTTAAAGTTCGGTGGCCGCCAGGCGCTGGCTGAGCCCCTCGGCCGGTTGATCGCAGAGGTAGTGGCCACCGATCCCCGGATGCGGGTTGACCTGGTTGTTCCTGTTCCCCTTCACCCGGCCCGTTTGCGTGAGCGGGGGTTCAACCAGGCCGAACTGCTCGCCGCCGAGGTGGCCGGCTATCTTAACATTCCTCTGAGACCCATGGCGTTGCGGCGGGTGCGGGCGACCCCCGCGCAGACAGGGTTGGGGCGCGAGGACCGCCGTGCCAACGTACGCGGCGCGTTCGGGTCGAGGGAGCCTCTTGCGGCGTCAACTATCCTGCTGGTGGACGACGTGATGTCTACCGGGTCGACGGGGATGGAGTGCGCTCGGGCGTTGCGGCAGAGCGGGGCGCGCCAAGTGATGGTCGCGACCGTGGCGATGGCCGTGTTGGACCACTGAATGTTGAGGCCCCAGGATCTCTCCCAGGGCCCTCAACAGTCAGCGACGATCATCGCTGCGGCTATCCCTATGGATCGACTCGCCGGTACATCGCGTCCTGACGGTATCCCGTGTGCAACTGGCCGGTGTAAAAATCGACCTGCAGTGAGGTCGCCGGCGTCTGGAATCCCGTCCAGACCACGTGGACCCTGTTCAGGGAGTCTACCGCCAGCCCGGTGTAATCTCCGTGGAACACGTTGCAGTTCTTCCCGGCTGGCGACCCACCGCAAATCGCAGGCCAGGCCGTAGTATACTGGCCGGCCCAGTGCGTGACGGAGTTGCTCACCTTTTCCGGCGTAATGCTCAGTGTGGTCTTCGCCCCACCCTTCACCAGTACGTGGTTGAAGACTTCCTGTGGCCCTGCCGCCGGATCCTCGTCCCACGCGGCCACAAGCGTCCCGTCTGAAAGATAGCCCGCCCAGGGGAACCACTGCGAGCCGCCACTGTCGGAGAGCATCGTTCGACCAGACCAGGTCGCACCACCATCGGTCGACGTCACCACGTACACTCTGAGGACCGCGCCGGGTCCCGCGCTGCAGGGGTCGTAATTCGGCGCTGACCCGATGTTCAGTCCTCCCGCCGCCGTCAGGAAGCAGCCCGGCGTCGCGCTCGCGTTGGGAGCGCCGCGGTCGGCGAACACGATGGACACGGTATTCCCGCTCGGGTCGGTCGAGTCGGCGACCAAGGTACCCGCCGCATTCCAGCGAATCTGGTGTCCGTACACCGTCTGGCGCCGGATAACCGAAAAGGGCATGTCAGAGAGCCCGTCCTCCAGTTGCACTGCCGGCACCGGCGCGCTGAAGGTCACGCCGCCGTCCGTTGACTTCACCACCATGATCTGGGAATCGAAGTCAAACGGTTGCTCCCACGCGCCGGAGTTCTGCCCATTGGTGAAGTGCACATAGAGGGTGCCGTTCGGCGCAACGACGGGGATGCCGAACTCGTCTTCATCGCATTGCCCCGCCGGGCCGGTCGTCTGGAAGGTGCAGAAGGTTGGATTCGACCCGGAGATCTTCTTCGGTGTGGACCAGGTCAGGCCCCCATCGTCAGAATAGCTGAAGTAGATCGGCGACTCGGCGTAGTTCCCGTGCAGGGTGTTCAGGAAGCGAGCAGCGGCGAGATACGCTCGTCCGTAGTGGGGAGAACCAGGATGGTTGTCGACTGTCACCCACTCCTTGTCCCAAAAGACGGCATTGTTGGCCGGTCCGATGCCTGTGCCCGTTCCGTGGAACACGGAGACGGGTGTCGCCCATGTCTGTCCTCCGTCCGTGGACCGGCTGACGGAGACGTCGCCGTGGGCCACCCACGGACCACCCTGCCCGCCGACGTTCTCCAGTTGAGCCATCAGCACCACATTGTGCTTCTTGTCAAATGCTGGTGATGGGTCGCCCGCGCCATTGCCAAATCGCATCGGGACCTGCCCGTCGAGCCAGGACGCGCCTCCGTCAAAGGAGGTAAAGAATCCCGTGGGGACGATAGCCTGCCTGGCGCCCGTGGAGTTGTTGAACCGGTAGTAGTAGTCGTTCGATCCAGCCACAATGTGATTGGGGTTGTCCGGGTCGACAACGACGGCAATCTCATTGTCTGGTGAAAAGTTCTGGTTGAATTCTGGCACGTTGCAGTTCATGATCACGCCCGCGGTGGGGGGTCCGGAGGTCGTGCAGGTGAACCGCTCGATCTGCTGTGTGCTGAATTGCCCACCCGCTCCGCTCGTGCCAGAACTGCTCAGGTCGAATTGCTCCGGCGCGGGCAGCCACTTCAGAGGGAATAGATCGGAGGCATGGCCGCCCGGCGCCCCTATCGACGGCCACGAGAACAAAACGACGGCCATCAGCGCGGCGCCGATAGCCATGAGGCCTCGCCGAGCGAAAACAAGGTTCCCTTTCATGTAGTCTGTCACACCTCCTCGGGAATGGGGGGCGTAGATTGGCGCAATGAAAGAGTGATGTGGTGGGAGTGGTGCTGTGTTCTTCGCCCTCGGGGCGCCTCCTGCATCCTGAGTGGGCGAGAGAGGAACGAAACTGAATTCATAGCCAGGAATTTTGATGGAACTTTTCTGGAAATCGCCGCCCGGCACGTTAGCGCCGGCGATCTGACGGGACGGCAGGCAGGTGAGTCGGCAGCAGCAGGCCGGGCGGCGCGGCCAGCACTCTCGGGATGGCATTGACGACGATGGCGTAGGTGGCCTGATCGCCGTGGATGCCTCCTTCAAGAGTCGCGCGGATCGGGGGCG
>VBAI01000220.1 GCA_005882295.1 Candidatus Segetimicrobium genomatis
CGAGTTCTCTGGAGAGTTGCTCGCCCCTCCGGCATACCCCCAAGAGGGGGCGCAGCGCTCTGGTCATATCCCTGGCGCCCACAACATCCCGTGGACCCAAAACGTTCGCGAGGACGGGACCTTCAAAGATGTTGAGGAGTTGCGGCGCCTGTACGAGGGGCAGGGAGTCAAGCCGGATCAGGACGTGGTGGCTTACTGCCGGATCGGCGAGCGGTCATCGCTCACCTGGTTTACGCTCAAATATCTGCTGGGCTTCCGGCAGGTCAAGAACTACGACGGTTCCTGGACCGAGTGGGGAAGCCTGGTGGGGGTGCCGATCGAGCGTTGAGCCACCCCGGTTGAACCGGCGCCACACGGGTCTTAGAATCGCGTGCACAAGGCCAGAGGGAATCCCGTCCTTTAGGGCGGGATTCTCCATTTCGGATTGCGAATTTGAAGTGCGTGCTGCCGAAAATTCTGGTTGGATGAGGTTCATGTGACCGAGCGCGAAGCTTCGCAGATTCCGAAGAAAGACGAGAATTTCAGCGAGTGGTACACTGCCGTGGCCTTGAAGGCTGAGCTGGCGGACTACTCGCCTGTGCGCGGCTTCATGGCGATCCGACCGTACGGGTATGCGCTGTGGGAGGGCATGCAGGCCTGGCTGGACCGCAGGTTCAAAGATACCGGCCACGTCTCGGCGTACTTCCCGCTGCTGGTTCCGGAGAGCTTCTTGCAAAAGGAAGCCGAGCACGTCCAGGGGTTCGCGCCGCAGGTGGCGTGGGTGACGCAGGGTGGCGATGAGAAGCTCAGCGAGCGGCTGGCGGTGCGGCCGACGTCGGAAGCCATCATTCTGCCGATGTACGCGAAGTGGATTCAGTCGTATCGAGATCTGCCGGTGCTGCTGTTGCAGTGGAACAGCGTGGTGCGGTGGGAGCGGGCCACCCGGCTCTTCCTGCGCACGGCAGAATTCCTCTGGCATGAAGGACACACCGCGCATCGCACGGCCGAGGACGCCGATGCGGAGTGCCGGCTGATTCTGGGGATCTATCGGGACTTGCTCGAAGACGTGCTTGCCATCCCAGTGCTGACCGGCATCAAGTCGAAGAGCGAGCGCTTTGCCGGCGCGGACAATACCTATACGCTGGAAGCGCTGATGCCGGACGGCCAGGCGATCCAGGCTGGGACCTCACACTTCCTCGGGCAAAACTTTGCGAAGGCGTTCAACGTCAAGTTCCTGGACAGCGACAACCAGGAGAAGTACATCTGGTCCACCTCCTGGGCCGTGACCACGCGGCTGATCGGCTGCCTGATCATGGCGCATGGGGATGACCGCGGCCTCGTTCTCCCGCCCCAGATCGCACCCTACCACATCGTCATCGTCCCTATTCTGGGGAAAGAAGAGGCAAAGGTCCTCGCTGCAGCCCGGGATCTCGCGAAGACGTTAGGCACGCGCTTTCGGGTAAAGTTGGACGACCGTGACGCCTACACGCCGGGGTGGAAGTTCAATGAGTGGGAGCTGCGGGGCGTGCCGGTGCGGCTGGAGGTCGGCCCGCGGGATGTGGCGGCGGGCCAGGCGGTGTTGGTGCGGCGAAGTGGGGGTGCCAAGCAGGCGGTGCCGGTGAATGGAATCACCGATGCCGTCGGCAAGGTGCTGGACGAGATCCAAAAAGAGTTGTTCCATCGAGCGAAAGCCTACCGCGACAGCCACACGACATCCGCGGATAGCGTCGAGGCGATCGTACGCGCGCTGGCGGAGGTGAAGGGGTTCGTCAAGGTCGGGTGGTGCGAGTCGCAGCAATGTGAGGACACGATCCGTGAGCGGACCGGCGCGTCGCCCCGCGTCATTCCGCTGGATGAGAAGGCGAGAGGGAACTGCGTGGTCTGCGGGAAACCGGCGAAGGCGTGGGTGTATTACGCGAGGGCGTATTAGTGGGATGGCTCGGGCCTGGCCTCGCTCCGCGGACTCGGATGATGATCATCATCGTCATTGCGAGGAGGCGAAGCCGACGAAGCAATCTCCTGATAGCAGATGGAATTGCGGTGGACGGAGATTGCTTCGGCCCTGACGGGCCTCGCAATGACAGACCAACCTAATCGTGGCCGTGTCAAGCAGTTGCTTGCGCTGCGATTGCGGCTTCATCGGCTCAAACCGTCACGGCCGATCCGCGATGCTCGTGTTGCATTAGCCTTCATCAAAGACTGGCGTATCGTCCTCTCCACGGGCCACTCCAGCCTGCCGTCCCTCGCGGAGGCCATCGCCGGCCGCCAGTTGCGCGGCAGCTGGATGGCGAATCCGGAAGTATTCGGCATTTACAAAATTCTCGGAACGGTCAGCAGGTCTGCAGCCGTCCTGAGTGCGCCTTTGGTCCTCGGCAAGGAAACCTTCCTCGACGCCTCGCTTGCCCCGGCCGTGGCGCGGATTGCCGGTGATGCCACGCGACGCAGTGCGTGCAGCGCGAGTCTGCCGCCACTGGCGAAACGGCTGCTGACCGACGTCGAGGCGCGTGGCGAGGTCCGTATGGACCGCTGGTCGGCTTCCACGCAACGCGGGCGCAAAGCCCGGCTGGTTCTCGAACGCCTATTGCTAGTAACCAGCCGCGGTCTCCACACCGAGTCGGGGTACCATACGGCAGTCGTGACACCGTGGCGGAAATCTCGGATTGCGATGCGGTTCGGCAAAGCGGCACACCGGTTGGGATTCGAGGAAGCCCAGGGTCAGCTTGTGCTAGCGGCGGTAGGATCCGCCGTCATTGCCCCAGAGCGCGAGGTCCGTCGCTGGTTTGTATTTGGTGCCAAGCCGATAGAGGAGCTCGTGAACGAAGGGAAACTTCGGCGTCTCAGCGCAGGGGGGGTGTCCTGGCTCGCCTTGCCATAGTGTCATCGCGAGCCCCGCAGGGGCGTGGCGATCGCCCCTGACCGGGTGCGGGCGGAGGGAATTGAACCCTCACAGGTAGCCCCACGGAAAAGCTCTACATGGCGCGCTCGGCCAAGTAGTCCGCTGCGTCTCCATTCCGCCACGCCCGCTCTGCCACCAGCACGATAGCACTGTGCACCCCGTTCGCACAATACTGCCATTTGGGCTTGCGAGGAGCGAAACCCCGTGGCAATCTTCGTCAATGGAGATTGCTTCGTCGCTTCGCTCCTCGCAATGACAAAACTCGATCACGTGGCCCGAGTCCGTTAGTCCGTGAAGAGGGGCACGATCTCCCCGCGGGCGACGTCGACGAGGCCGCGGTCCGTCAACTTCAACTCCGGAATCACGGAGAGCGCCAGGAACGAGA
>VBAI01000214.1 GCA_005882295.1 Candidatus Segetimicrobium genomatis
CGAGTTGATCCGCCGGCAGGAAGCGGCAGGGCTGGAATTCTCTGCCCCAGTGTAGGTAATGTTGCGGGTTCCCCCTCACCCTCGATCCCTCTCCCCACGGGAGAGGGGAACGTGGTTGGGCGCTGCCGCGCCCCCACCTGCCTGAGACTTTCGGGCAATCCCCAGGTCCCAACCGACCAAAACGACCATTGCGCGGGCATCCTACCAATGGGTACATTCATCAGACTGGCTTGGTGGAGGGACTGTGGCCAAGGTTCAGCGCAAGCGCATCGGCGACATTCTGGTCGAGACCGGGGTCATCTCCGCTCAGCAGCTGACGGAGGCTCTGGCCCGGCAGCGGCGTACGCGCGAGCGCTTGGGCCGCATCCTTGTCGAGCAGAAGACGGCCACAGAGAAGCAGATCGCGCAGGCCCTGGCCGCGCAGCTGGACCTGCCACTGGTCAACCTCACCACCGCACGCATCGATCCCAAAGCGGTCAGACTCATTCCTGAGGCTCTAGCCCGCAAGCGCCGGGTGCTGCCGTTGATGCTGGACGGCGACCACCTGGTCATCGCGATGGCCGACCCGCTCGATGTCTATGCGGTCGATGACGTCGGCATTGCCGCCCGCCGGCCTGTCAAAGCGGTGGTGGCAGTCGAATCTGAAGTCGAAACGGGTATCGGGCGGGCGTATGGCATGGGAGCGGCAGCCCAGGCAGTGCTCGGCGACGTCGAGGAGGAGGAGGCTCCCGCGCCGGCGCCGGCCGAAGAGGCGGAGGGGGTCGACGATGCCCCTGTCGTCCGGCTGGTCAATCTCATCCTCACGCAGGCACTCAAGGATCGAGCCAGCGACATTCATATCGAACCAGAGGAGGAAGACCTCCGCGTCCGCTACCGGATCGACGGCGCGATGCAGCAGGTGATGACTCTGCCGAAGACCGTCCAGGCGGCACTGACGTCGCGGGTCAAGATCCTCTCGCGTCTCAATATCACAGAACGCCGCCTCCCACAGGATGGCGCCTTCGAGCTGGCGCTGGACGACCGGCGCATTGACTTTCGTGTCTCCACGTTGCCGACCCTCCATGGCGAACGCCTCGTCCTGCGGCTGCTGGATAAGACGCGCGGACTGCTCACGCTGGAACAGCTCGGCCTCGAGGCCCGGGCCCGCCGGCGATATGAGAGCCTGATCCGTCAACCGTACGGCATCATCCTTGTTACCGGTCCTACCGGGAGTGGAAAGACGACGACGCTCGTCAGCACCCTGGCGCTGCTGAATTCGGCGGAAAAAGCTATTCTCACCATCGAAGATCCCGTGGAGTATCAGCTCCCCGGCGTGAGCCACATTCAGGTGAATACCCGATCCGGACTGACCTTCGCCGCGGGGTTGCGGTCGATCGTGCGGCAGAACCCCGATATCATCATGGTCGGCGAGATCCGCGACGTGGAGAGCGCGGAGATCGCAATTCACGCCTCTCTGACCGGCCACCTGGTGCTGACCACGCTGCACACGAACGATGCGCCGAGCGCCCTGACGCGCTTAGCCGACATGGGCATTGAACCGTTCCTTACCGCGTCGGCGGTCATCGGCGTCGCCTCGCAGCGCCTGGTGCGGTTGTTGTGTCCGAGCTGCAAACAAGTCGCGCCCATCCCCAAAGACATCGTGACCTGGCTGCAGTCGGAGGTGAAGGATCCCCTCCCGCCGGCGGAGTTTCGTCGCGCGGTGGGCTGCGGGCAGTGCCGGCACACTGGCTACCAGGGCCGCAGCGCCATTCTTGAGGTCCTGGTGATGACCGAGCCGCTGCGCAAGCGCGTGCTTGCTCACGCCTCGGCCGCTGAACTGGCTGAAGTCGCCCGCGGTGAAGGGATGACCATGATGCGCGCGGACGGCATGCTGAAAGCGATGCAGGGGACGACCACAGTGGAGGAAGTCCTACGCGTGACGAGGGTGGAGGAGCCCTCGCTCTAACTCTTCAACTCTCCAACTTTCCAACTGAACTGCGGATCGCCTCGATAATCTCCGCCGCAGGCTGGTCTTTGACAAGGAGGCCCTCCAATCCACTCCTGGCGACCTTCTCCCGATCCAGCGCGCCTGGAAACGCTGTGAGCATGAACACTTTGACCTGGGGGAACTCTTGCACGATGGCGCGCGCCGCCGTATATCCGTCCAGCCCGGTCATGCGGAAGTCCATCAAGATCACGTCGGGCTGCAGCGCGCGCGCCCGGGCCAGCGCTTCTTTACCCTCTGCCGCCTGCCCGATGACCTCCAGATCTGCCTGCGTCTGCAATAGCCTGGCCATGCGCTCACGGTAGCTGGCGTTGTCGTCTACCAGCAGCACACGGATCTTTCTAACGACCGGCTCACTCTGGGACACGCTTCAGTGTACGGACGCGCGCTCGCCTGAAACAATGGGCTTAAGGTACCACACCCACAATACGTCTACTTAGTCTACTTAGTCTTCTTGGTCTACTTAGTCTGCATAGTCTTCTTGGTCTACTTAGTCTGCAAGCTTGGATGGTATCTAGTTTGTAGACCAAGTAGACCAAGTAGACCAAGAAGACCAAGGAGACGCAGTTTAGCGCGTTTCCGGGGGCACCAACCCCCGTCGCAGCGCATAGACAGCGGCTTGAGTGCGGCTGTTCACGTGCAGCTTCTCCATGATATTACTGAGGTGATTCTTGACCGTCCGCTCGCTGATGGACAGGCGGTTCGCAATCTCCTTGTTGGCCAGACCACTGGTGACGCATTGAAGAATTTCCATCTCCCGCTGCGTCAGGGGGAGCTGTACCGCAGCGAGATCCCTGGTCTCCCGCGTCCGCGCAAATTCTCGCATCACCTTCGCAGCCATGGTCGGGGCCAGGAGCCCCTCACCGCCATGCACGACCCGGATGGCACGGATCAGCTCGTCTGGGGCGCAGTCTTTGAGAAGATACCCCATCGCCCCAGCTTTGAGCGCTTCAAAGAGGAACTCCTCGTCAGCATGCACTGTCAGCATGATGATCCCGGCGCGCGGGCTACTGGCCTTAATCATCCGGGCCGCATCGATCCCCGAGACGGTGGGCATCGCCACGTCCAGGAGCACGATGTCGGGCACCAGGTGTTCTACCAGCTGGACCGTCTGCTCGCCGGATCCGGCTTCGCCGACGACCTCGATGTCGCCGGCCTGCTCCAGAAGCCGGCGCACGCCCTGGCGGAACAGCGCATGGTCATCGGCCAACAAGACCCGAATCCCAGTCTTCCCGGTCTCCACAGTCTCCCCAGTCTTCACAGTCTACCTGCCAATTATCCTGCAGCTTTGACACCCCGTGAGATAGAGCCGAATGTCCGATCAGAGAGACTGTGGAGACTGGGAAGACTGGGGAGACTCTGTGTTTACCTCCCGAGGGGAATCCGTACCGTAATGGTCGTGCCGTGCCCCGGACCGGTGTTGATCTCAAGCTGCCCACCCACCAGGGCGGCCCGCTCTTCCATCGAGATCAGGCCCAGGTGCTGTGGTCCCGGCGGCTGCGCGCGAAACGCCGCCAGGTCAAATCCCACGCCATTG
>VBAI01000215.1 GCA_005882295.1 Candidatus Segetimicrobium genomatis
GCCTCGATCACGCCGGAGCGGATCTCGGCCTGCAGCCGGTTCCGGGCGTAGAGCTCGATGACCACCGTGATGATCACCGAGACGAACGAGGCGACGCCCAGGTCGCGCACGAGATCGTGGGCGAGACTGTCGTGCGCGAACGTGTGCGCGATGGAAATGAGCGTCACGCCGAGCAGCGCCGGGACGGCCAGCATCAGCCCGAAGAGCAAACGTTCAACTTGCGCAAACCATCGGTCGGTCATAGGACCTCCAGATCGCGTACAATTTGTGGGAGCCGTGTTTGGACTACAGAGAAACGGATGGATAAATGAAAATCCCGGTGGTGTCCTTCGACTCGCTGCGCTCGCTCAGTTCATTTCCCACCCCGGGTGGGCTCTAGCGGGGAAGCAGATTAATGGCGCCGCCATGTACCCGAGCGCAGCGAGTGGTACATGGTGCCCCCAGCGGGATTCGAACCCGCGCTACCGGCTTGAAGGGCCGATGTCCTAGGCCAGGCTAGACGATGGGGGCCTGGCGAGGATGATGCCATCCACTGTAGCATAGGGGTTCAAACGGGGTCAAATTGATGACCGCGACACGCCACGACGACCCACCACAGCGATGGCAGGCGGTGCACGCGCGCACGCTCCGCCTGGCTCAGCGGCTGCGGGATACCTCCGTGATCTTCCGGAGGTATGCCGGCGAGTTGAAGTACCATCCACAAACAGGTATCCAGGGACATATCGGACAGGATCTGCTGGACGCTGCTGCCACGATGCGAGACGTGCTCGACGAGGTGGAGGCACTCGCCAGGCAGTGGAGTGAGGAGATCGCCTGGTTGCGCTCGCAAAATTCCCGGATGCCGATGGAGGACGTGCATCAGGGCCACACCGCCGTGCGGGCGGCTATCCGGCTGGTCCGCACCGCCCTGGACGTATTTTCGCGCGCGGCGCTGCATCCGGAGCGCGCGTCGCTCGATGCGCCCTACGGGCACGGCGCGCCCAGCCGGGTGCATCCCGGCGCCCAGTGCACATGGGTGGCCGAGCGGGCGGAGGAACTGGCCGTCGAGCTGGCTTCGGTGACCTTGCGGAAAGAAAACCTGCTCTTGACGCAGCCACATTAACCCCTTGCGGATCTTTACCATTGGCCACTCCACTCGCTCCCTCGAGGAGTTTCTCGCGCTACTCGCGGTTTATGAAGTCAACCTCCTCGTTGATATTCGGGTCGCCCCCGCGTCCAGGCGGTATCCACATTTCGCTCGGGACGCTCTTGCCACCGCGCTGCAGGATGCGGGCATCGGCTACCGTCACTTGAAAGATTTGGGAGGATGGCGGAAGCCCGGTCCGGATTCCCCGCACACCGGCTGGCGCAGTGAGTCGTTTCGTGGGTACGCGGACTACATGGAGACGCCTGCTTTTGCTGCGGCGCTTGAGCACCTGTTGGCCGACGCACAGAGCCACACCGTGGCGATCATGTGCGCGGAGGCCGTTCCGTGGCGATGTCACCGCCAGCTGGTCGCCGATGCGCTGCTGGCGCGCGGTGTGGAGGTCGTGCACATCTTGGACCGGGATCACACCGAGGTCCACCGGCTGACGCCATTCGCTAGAGTCACGGACGGGCGACTTATCTACGACCGTTTCCCCTCTCCGCTGGGGCGAGGGTGAGGAGTTAGTTTTCCCTCTCCCTTGGGGAGAGGGTTAGGGTGAGGGGTTACTCATTCAGTCAGGCACGGGCAGACTCTTGAACCCGGTGCATCGGTAGATCGCGAAACGGCGCACGACCTGCCCGCCGTGCACGACCTCGAAATCCGGCAGGCGCTCCACGCGTTCAAACATCAGGGCCAGCGGGACCCCCGGTGCACCCGCCACGTCGTTGATGAATACCGCATCCCGGCCGACCAGTGCGTCCACGTTCCGGCGGACGGCGAAGGCGTCATTCGCGCCTGCTGTCGTCACGACGAACCGGCCGTGCGTGTGGTAGTCGATTTGTGAGGCGGTTTGGTAGCTGGCAGACAGAATGAACGCGTCACGGCCAGCCTGAGCCTGGTTGATCAGCGTGTCAAGTTTTGCGGCCACCTGGTCCCATCCCCACAGCTGGCCCGCGAACGACGGGGGCGGACGGAATGGGAGGACGTAAATCGCCACCACGATCAACAGGTTGAGACCAACCGCAATCCCGGCGAGCGCGCGCCAGGTCTGCCGCGCCCGTACCTGCAGCCACAACGCCGCCGCGGGAAGCAGCGCGATCAGATACCCTGGGGCCGGCCAGTGCGGTTTTGGAATTCCCTGCGCGCTTGCCAGCCAGTTGACTCCGATGAGCGGGATGCTCGCCCAGGTGACGAGTGCGAACCGGTTGTCGCCCCGGCGTGCCCATCGGACGCTCGCCGCCAGCGCGAGGAGCAGCAGCACCGCCGCCACCGGTCCGTAGTAGACAAGCTGTCCGGCCGTATAGGCCAGGAAATCAAGACCGCCTGAGCCCAGCTGCGTCCAGGGAGCGGGCGCGCTCGACTTCCGGATCATGACCCAGCCGTGGTCCGCATTCCACAAGACCGCCGGCAGGACCACCAGGACCGACACCAGCGCGGCACCATACGGCTCCCATCGCCGGAGCCACCGGCGGTGCATGGGAGATGTCAGTAAGAATCCCGGCAGCGCGAGTGCCAGGAACGCGGCGGTCAGCTTGCTCATCATCGCCATACCCAAGGCAAGACCCGTGAGCAGCCAGGCGATGACCGTGCCGGAGGTCAGAGCACGCCAGAACGACCAAAGAGTGAGAATCCAGAAAAATCCCAGGGGTGCGTCGGGGGCGGCGAAGATGGCGCCCAGTGCAAGGGCAGGAATCAGCTGAAACCACAGCGCGGCAATGCGGCCCACTGCCGTCCCGAACATCTGCCTGCCCAGATCCCACAGCAGCAGCGGCGTGCCGAGCGCCAGCAGCACGGGCCCCATTCGAATCCCCAGCGGCGTGTCTCCGGCGAGGGCGATCGATCCGCGCAGGACAAAGGCGATCATCGGTGGGTGGTCGGGATAGCCCCACGCCAGATGGTGCGCCCATGTCCAGTAAT
>VBAI01000216.1 GCA_005882295.1 Candidatus Segetimicrobium genomatis
ACTGCAACCCTTTCCACTGTGTATCCTGACGGAATCTGTAGCGCGTCGAGATGCTTCAGGCAGACGCAGTACTGCGTCTCGTCCTTGACGGCGGTGATGAAAGCAATCGCATGCGAGTCTAACGGGCGTTGAGCGCTATGTGGGTGTCCTGAGCTCGACCACGCGGACGCATCGTCGAGCGAGGCCTTACGCAGATCGATGATTCGGTTCAACTGCGTCGCTCCTTGTAATCATCTAGTTCCCGGGGCATCGTGAAGACACAAAGAGCGTTCCGCTAAACACGTGATTGACGCAGCGTCCGACCGAAGACCCCCCTGTACGTCTGGTTCGTGCAGTCAACGTCCTTCCCGCAGACCCCGACGGCACACGCAATGCGGAACCCTCGCCGGGCGAGGATCGAGGCCACGGAGTAGAATTCAGTGACTCCAAACTCGCGTTCAAACGAGTGCGTCGTAATCGCGCATGAGAAACGGCCTTGATGGCTACCGACCAGCGGCATCTGGTGGGTCAACAATCCACTCTACTCCTCTTCTTGACGGACTGCAGCCGGTGTTCAACTCTGGAACTCTGCTTCAGGTCGCAGCGATTTTCTCCGCGGCGTGCACCAGCGCGTCGTCGATGGCGTCTCCCCTCCGCATTCACTTTGCAAAAGCGATGTCGGTACGAGGTGCGTGCGGTGCGGCCCATCGAGGTGTCTTGTCGGACAGAGCACCAACACGATATGCTCGTGATTTGGGGCACTCCAATCGGCCCATCGCCCGGCCCAGAGCCACCTTAGTAGGCGACGCAGCATGTAGGCTCCAAAGAGGTCGCCAGGAGGCGGCCATTCCAGTTCTCGCGCTCCCCTGGAAAGGGCGACGAAATTCACCGTGGAGGGCGTGCGCATGGTAACGGTCATTCGTTTTCCAGCATCTCGCAAGACTTTCAAACGCATCGGCAACGTCGCGGCTCATCCGCAATTTCGCCACGTTCGCCACCCGCCTGTCGGCTATCGAATCCTGACCAATGATCGACCTGCTGGGGTGACTCTGCGCGATCTTCTCCGTATTGGCATCCGACTGACCGATATTGTGACACATTCCGCTGGCAAGGTGTCCATGTGGAATGTGGCGCGATTCCTACTGACGCGGGAGCTGCTGCCTTTCGGCGCTGGCGAGCCGATTTTCGTCCCGAGTTTTCCGCTCGTGATCGGCAACGAGCCTTGGTTCATCGAAATCGAGGATCTAACCACGTTGTTTTTCCCATTCATCCACAATGGCAAGACAGCAGCGATCGACATCAGAACCCATGAAGTCTTCCCGATCGTAAAACGGTTGCTTGAGCATCGTTCTTGCCTCGGAATACTGACGCACATCTACGAGACGAAGGATGGGTTGGACAAGCTATTCGCAAGCGAGATCATTTCAACGAAGACACGCTTCATCAAGGTACCATATCTACCCGACGACCCCGAGGTCGTGCCACCTACGCCACCCAAGCGACAATCCGCCGAGCCGCTCCGATTGTTCTTCAACAATTCGTGGCACCAGAACCCATCAAATTTTTACGTTCGGGGTGGACTATATGTTCTCAATGCCTGCGAACGACTCTTTCGCGAGGGTTCACCGTTTCATCTCACAATACGAAGCACGTTGCCTCCCAAAATCATCGAGCGATACCGATCGTTACTTTCAAGTCCGGCTGTGACTGTCGCCGAGGGGTACTTGGACTGGCAATCCTATTCATCGCTTATGAGCGGCTGCCACGTCTACCTCCTTCCCTCCGCTAGGGTACATGTCTACTCGCTTCTTGAGGCCATGTACCATGGGCTAGCTGTCGTTACCTCAGACGGATGGGGCATCGGCAACTACGTTGCACACAGGGTCAATGGACGAATGCTCCCAGGCCTCTACGGACTGGTGTCCTGGCAGAGCGCCAATGGCCAACTCAGTGAGAACTACGAGCCAATGAGCTGCGATAATCATGAGCTGGAGGACAGCTTATATGTGACCTTGCGTGAGCTCATCAGCTATGACGACCGCAGATCGCAATTAGCGACGGCCGGGCAGACCTTTGTGACGCGTGAGCTGTCGATCGAGCGATTTAACGCAGAATTCGGAGCATTCTTGGGGCAGATTCTATGATTCGAACGGTTTTCTTCCCATCGAGCACATATGAGTCAAGCATTATCCCCGATATCCCTGCCGCGGTCTCCTCAGAAGACTTTCGATCATTCGCCTCACGTACGACCTCAAGATGATCCAGTGCTGTGCTGATACGCCGAACCTTCTCTTTTCAAGGCGAAGCAACCCGTTGAAAATGGCGTGTCGTGCCGACCAAGGCAGTAAGGCGAGGAGCCTGTAGAACCGCGCCAAAGTATTCCACGGCATGTTCAAAAGCGCCAAAGCAAGGTCATCTTCCCAGAGACCGCGCTTGTCATTTTCCTGAATCTGCGCTCTGCCCCACTCCTGATGGTACGTCGCAAGCACTCTGCGGGCGTTGATGGTCAGCTTCAACCCGGCAGCGGGGTTGCCGTTCCTTACTCCGCTGGTCAAGTCCTCCGCAATCTCTTCGAACACTCTCGCGACCATGCAGCTTGACGAGTATTCCCCTTTTGCTCGCTCCCATCCCGCCCGTGCGATAGCTCGGCGTTCCGCCTCATGATTTAGATAGTATCGTGCTTTATCTACCATTTCCCTTGGACTATCAAAGCAAATGATCTGCTTGCCAAGTTCAAAGTAATTTTCGATACCTGGAGCATACTCGGTGAGCAGAAAACCGCCCGCCAAGCACACCTGAAACACCCGCCCCTTTAACTGGCGTGCCCAAGGATGGGCGCCAGTCTTGGAGAAATTCAGATTGATCCTGCTAGTTTTGTAGATGTCAAGCATCTGTTGGAAGGAAACGTACCCCCCGCTTCCCTCGCCAAAAACATCGACGGACATGCTATTCGTCCTGAATTCATCAAGGTACCATCTTCGATCAGCGGTCCTGATCGACCCGAGAAAAGCCACATCGTACCGTTCCTTCAGGTGCGCCCAGTCGACGTCAACGGCGACCCCCGTATTCGGTACCGTCCGTATGACTCGCGCTCCCAACTGGCGATACCTCGGCTCTACCGAAATGGCGTTAGTCACGCAGTAATCGAGATAGGGAATCCAGTACTTTGAGTAGGAACTGAAACGCCACTCATCGTCAAAGAACCAACCGACGACTGTGGCTCCTTCTTTTCTTATTGCCTCAAGGGTTGTGTTTCGAACGTCATCGTAAAAGGAAGTCCATAGAACATACTTAGGGCGCTCCTTCCTCACCACAGCGAGAACTTCGTCATTCATGGCTCTTAATCCCAGCTCAGCCCTTCGCCGGAGAAAGTCATAGACTATAACTCTACGGAATATCCTCTTGAGCGGCTCATAGAGATACAGATCGAAGGGAAGATAAGTGGGACAGAAGGCCCCTATAATGTGCCGAAGTATCCCGTCATCACGATCTTCCTGACGATAGTAGTAAGTTAGGAGGATAACTGTCTCACATATCACTGCTGGCAGCCTTGACCCGTTACTGCGCCCAGCCGTCTACCCTGCTAGTCGTTGACAGGATCCATTCCACGGCTGATGGAAACGAGCGCGTCTCAAAATCCATGCCCGATGGGT
>VBAI01000217.1 GCA_005882295.1 Candidatus Segetimicrobium genomatis
GACGGCGGCGGCCACTTCTGGGTCTACATGCAGTACGCGCAGGCGCTGCGCCGGCTGGGCTGTGAGGTCTACTGGCTGGAACAGCTCCGGCCGCTGCGCGATCCCGAGCTGGAACCTCAGCTGCTTGACGCCTTCCTGGCGCGAATGGAGCGATTCGGGCTGCGCGGCAGGACGCTGCTGTACAGGCGCGAGCGGCCGCGGGAGGGAGATCCCGGTGCGCTCGAGTTCGTTGGTTGCACGCGGCCTGAGGCCGAAGGCGTGCTGCGACGGGCGGACCTGCTGCTGAATTTCCACTATGCGATCGATCCCGGGCTGCTCCGCTGCGCCCGGCGCACGGCACTGGTGGACATCGACCCGGGGCTGCTGCAGGTGTGGATCAGCACCGGGGAGCTGGCCGTCCCCCCACATGACTGCTACCTGACCACCGGCGAAACGGTCGGGACCCCGGCGGCCCGCTTTTCGGACTGCGGGCTGCGCTGGATCTATGTGGGCCGGCCGGTGTGCCTGGGGGATTGGCCCGCCGTGTTCGATTCCCGATGCGAAGCATTCACCACGGTCTCGAGCTGGTCAGGCGCCAGCTGGCTCCGGGCCACCGAAAACGGGAAGCCCCTCCTACGAGAGAACACGAAGCGGGTGGCGTTTCTTCCGTTCATCGATCTCCCCAGCCACACCACCCAGCCGCTCGAACTTGCGCTGTACCTGGTCGAGCACAAGGATGCCGCGGACCGGGCCCGCCTCCTGCAGCACGGCTGGCGTCTGTGCGACTCTCGCGAAGTCGCGGGGACCCCTGAAGCCTACCAGGCCTACATCCAGCGGTCGCGTGGCGAGTTCAGCTGCGCCAAGCCGTCGTGCATGGAACTGCAGAACGCCTGGATCAGTGACCGGACGCTGTGCTATCTGGCCAGCGGGAAGCCGGCCGTCGTGCAGGACACCGGCCCCAGCGCTTACTTGCCCCACGGAGAGGGAATGTTCCGTTTCACCTCCCTGCATGACGCGGCCGGGGCCTTTGAGGAGATCAACGCCCACTACGCGCGCCACTGCCGCGCCGCCCGTGACATTGTCGAGACGCATTTCGACGCGGCGCGAGTGCTCACGGCGATGCTGAACGCCGCACTCGGCAGCGGCACGGCCGGGCGCCCGACCACATCGGCGAGTGTGCCGTGAGCCTCACGATCTGTCTCGCGCCCGCAAAGACGATCGACTACCCGGAAGGGAGCGGTCACCTGTGGGTCTATCTGCAGTGGGCGCTCGCACTGCGGGCGTTGGGCTGCCGGGTCATCTGGTTGGAGGGCGTTGATCCGACTGCGCCGGGGACAGACCAGACGGCCCGGCCGCGGCACCTGCGCGCGGGCGATCCGTGGAAGCTGGTGCCGACGCTGCGCGCCCGGCTGCAGCCCTTCGGGCTGGCGGACTCCCTCGCCTTGTTTTCCCTCCGGGGCGAACCGCTGCCCACGGACGTGGCGAGCATGGCGCTGGATCTCGACGCGGCTGCCGGCGCCGACCTGCTCATTAACCTGTGGCATTCGTTACCGGCGGGCATCGTCCGCCGCTTCCGGCGGTCTGCGTTCGTGGATACTGATCCGGGACTCCTCCAGATCTGGATGACCACCGGCGACATCACGGTGGCGCCCCATGACGTCTATTTTACGATCGGAGAAGCGGCAGGAACCCCAGGCGCGCGCTTTCCCGACTGCGGGCTGCGGTGGCACTACACGCCGCCGCCGGTGTTTCTCCCGGAATGGCCGCAGACTTCGTCCGAGCCCGGGGCGCCCTACACCACCCTCACGCACTGGTGGGGAGGCACGTTCGACTTCGGGGGGGTCAGCCTCAGCAATGAAAAGCGCGCCGCATTCCTGGAATTCCAAGACCTGCCGCGGGCAACGTCCGCCAGACTCGAGCTCGCGATCTGCCTTGGACGCCACTACGAGGAGTGGCGGGCCCGGATGGCACCGCTGGGCTGGACGATTCGTGAGGCCTGGGACGTGAGCGCGACGCCCGATCAGTACCGCGCGTACATCCAGCAATCACGGGGGGAGTTCAGCTGCGCCAAGCCCGCCTATGTCACCCTCGCGCCCGGCTGGATCAGCGACCGGACCATCTGTTACCTGGCGAGCGGGAAGCCCGCGATCGTTCAGCATACCGGCCCAAGCCGCTTCCTGCCCGACGCCGACGGTCTCTTTCGGTTCCGGACGCTGGATGACGCGGCGCGCGCCCTCGAGGTCGCGGAACGCGACTACGACAGGCACTGTCGCCAGGCGCGCGCGCTGGCTGCGGAATATTTCGACGCCCGGCGCGTCGTGGGACGTGTACTGGAGCACACCTTGGGACGCGTGTCCCTGCCGGCTACGGGGCGGTAAGTCGGGCCGTATCAACGCGGCCGGAACGCGGGGGGCCTGTCCTCCATCACGAGCCGGAAGTGCCGGACGCGGCGATCGAACCGGGTCAGGAGCCGGGCCGCCTCATCGGCGACCACGGCGTGCTCGGGGTCGGTTCCCGCGAACCGCCCGATATCTTCGACGGACCGCCACCAGGTGATGACCAGGATCTCCACCCCAGCGGGTGTGGTCCGCTCCAGGAGCATGGTCCCCGCGTACCCCTTGATCGCATTCAACGCCGGTAGGACCTGCGTCCGCAGGTGCTCGGCATAGGCCGGCGCCTGTGCCGGGGTCGTGTCCGCCGACCAGAGACGCGCGATCATGGCGGGGTTACCCCCTCGCCCACCACCGTGGTCCACTTCCGCACCCGCCATCGCGTGACGAGTTTGTTGGTGACATAGGGATCGGCTCGGGCGAATGCCTCCGCCGCCTGGGGCGTCGGACCGCGGAACACCAGCACCGCGCCGTCAACGGGATCGGCGAGCGCGCCCGCGAGCACGAGCTCGCCCCGCTCGTACGCCTGGCGGGCCAGCCGCAGATGCGCCTCGC
>VBAI01000184.1 GCA_005882295.1 Candidatus Segetimicrobium genomatis
CTCTGCGCGCATGAACTCACCATGCGCAGAGCCTTCACCCGGATGATCTGCGCCATACGCGACACCGGAGGTCGGTGTCCTGCGGCGCATGCAAGAGTCCGCCTCACCCGAAGGTGAGCGAGCCCCGATTGGCGAGGAGTGAAAGCCTCAACCCTGCAGGCGGCGCCCCTCGTGTTGCTGCCGACGGTCTTACGCTGGCGACAAAATCGCGGCGGCCGACGCGCCGACGGCAATCCCACACACCCGGCCGAGCTCGCGCATCGAACCTACCTCGACGATCTCCAACCCTTGATCGCGAGCGGCCGCCAGAACACTTTCCACAACCCGGCGATCGGCGTCCTTGGCCACAAACACCGCTTGGGCCCGGCCTTTGCCGATTGCCTTCGCCGTCTGGCTGGATCCGACGGCTTTGAACTCCGCGGCCCTCAGGCGGTCGATCGCCTCAGCAGGCTGCGTCATCGTTCCCCACTCGACATTGTCGCCGGGTCCCTGTCGGGAACCCGGCGCAGGCACCCGGTCATTGTAGCATTGGGCCTAGGGGGTGTCAACGCAGCGGACGGAAACGGGAAGCGGGAGACGGGAAGCGAATTCTCATGTCTCCCCGGTTTCCAGAACGGCCAGCTGACGGTACAAGTCCTCCAGCCGGCGTTGGATTTCCTCGTAGCGGGCGCGTGTCGACTTCGCTCGCTTACCGTCGCGGTACAGTTCCGGATCAGCCAGCAGTCTGCCCGCATCGGCCAGCTCCTGCTCGGCGGCGGTGATCTGCACAGCGAGCTCCTCAAACGTCACGACCCGCGTCTTCACGCTCCTGGCCGGACGCGCCTCGCGCGGCGCGGGCACGCTGCCCCGTCGCTGGGGGCTGGGCTGACCGACGGGGCGCCGTCGCTTTGCCTTGAAGTCGTCGTACGTCCCCCGAAAATCCGCCACGCGTCCGTCCTCCACGGTCAGCACTCGGGTGGCCAGCCGCTCCAGCAGGTAGCGATCGTGTGTGGCGATGACGAATGTGCCGGGGAATTCCATGAGCGCGGCTTCCAATGCCTCGCGGGAGGGGATGTCCAGGTGGTTGGTCGGTTCGTCCAAGAGCAGGAGGTTGGGCTGATCCAGTAACAGCTTGGCCAGGCTGAGGCGCTGGCGCTCTCCCCCGGACAGCAGGCCCACGCTGGCAAACACCTCGTCTCCACTAAAGAGGAAACGGCCCAGGTACGTGCGGGCCTGCTCCGGCGTCAGGGACCGGCCATCCAGAACCTCTTCTAGGACGGTCCGCTGGCGGTCCCCCCCACCCGTGTCAGCCGACTCCTGCGCAAAATATCGGGGTCGGACACCAGTCCCCAGCGCCGCCCGGCCGGACGTGGGAATCTCGAGCCCCGCCATGATCTTCAGCAGGGTGGTCTTGCCTGTGCCGTTGGCGCCCAGCAGCCCCACGCGGTCGCCGCGGTAGATTTCCAGGTCAATGCCGGAGAGGACCGCCCGTTGGTCATACTGCTTGGCCACCTCCTGCAGGCGCACGACCATCCGCCCACTTTGCGATGCGGTGCGGGCCGCCGGCCGCATCACGGGTTGCGCTCTCGGCGGCTGCACGGGGGTGGATGTCAGGCGGGCGAGACGCTTCTCGCGGCTCTTGGCCTGGGTGGCACGATTGCCGGCACGGTAGCGGCGAATGTAGGCCTCGAGTTTTTCAACTTCCTCCTGATGCCGGCGATACGCTTCCGCCTGCTGCTGGATCTGCTGGGTCTTCATTGTGGCATAGGCGGAGTACGATCCGGGAAACGAGGTCACGGCACCGGCGTCAAGATCAAGCGTACGAGATGTCACCGCGTCCAAAAGCCGCCGGTCGTGACTCACGATCACGGCCGCGCCGGGAAACGCGCCCAGGTATTCCTCGAGCCATTCGGTGGCCGCCAGATCCAGATGGTTGGTCGGTTCGTCCAGCAGCAGGAGGTCCGGTTCGGCCAGGAGCACCCGCGCCAGCTCCGCCCGCACGCGCCACCCACCGGAGAGCGTGCCTAACGTCTGCGTCATCCCCTCTTCGGAGAATCCCAGTCCGCCGAGGACGGTCCGTGCGCGGGCCTCCAGCGTAAACCCGCCGGCGTGTTCGAAGTGGTGGCGCACCTGCGCGTACTCGGCCATCACCTCGGCCAGGCGGTGGGGATTGTCATGCACGTCCGGTCGAGCCATTTGCGCTTCGAGCTCGCGAAGCCGTGCCTCGAGGGCCCGGACGTCGGCGGCGCCGGATAACGCATGCGCGAAGACATCGGCATCACCAGGCCCGGTCGGGATCTGCGCCAGGTAACCAATCTTGGCCCACCGCGCGTGCGACACGCTGCCGGCGTCTGGTTCGTCCAGACCGGCCAGCAGGCGGAGGAGCGTAGTTTTCCCGCTGCCGTTACGGCCGATGAGGGCGACTTTCTCCTCCGGCTCCACGCTGAAGGTGACGCCGCGAAGAATCGGCTCTGCTCCATAGCGCTTCGACAGGTCGCTGGCAGTGAGAATGGCCATCCCGAGACACTATAATGGATGACGCTCATCAGGTCCAGAAAACGCGGGAGAACTGTCATTGAGCATCCTCAGGCCTGAGGTTGGTCTACTTCCTGAAGGTCTTTCCCCTTATCTCGCTGAACCCCCGATTGCCGGGCTGTCCCGCTGACCTTGCACCCTCTTCTTCTCTCTCTGCTGTTTCACACATCCAAGAACGCTTCGACGTGGAAAGCGAGTCGGCTCGAGTTTAGTATTCCCGGGGAGGGGATCCCATGGACGCGACCAACGGGAAGTATGCACTGATTACAGGTAGCTCGCGGGGGATCGGACGCGGCATCGCGCTGAAGCTGGCGGAGCAAGGCGTCAAGATCGCCATCCATTACTACCAGAACGAGGCTGCCGCCAAGGAGACTCTGGCAAAGGTTCGCGATCGAGATTCCGACGGGTTCATCGTCCAGGCGGATGTCCTCGACCCTGGAGAGATCAAGCTAATGTTCGAACGCGTCCGCTCCGAGTTCGGCCAGCTAGACATCTTTGTGAGTAACGCGCGCCCTGAGTTGCCGACGTTCTTCCAACCGCCGATGAACATTACTCTGGAGCAGTGGGATACCGCGCAGAACTCTCAGGGCAAGGCGTTCCTGTTAGGGGTTCGCGAGGCCGATCGCCTGCTGTCCAGCGGGGGGCGGATCCTCGCCATCACCTACGGGACGGGCAGCAGGACCGGCGGGGTCCTCCCCTGGGTCGCCATGGGGTCGGCGAAAGCGGCCATGGAGTCTCTGGTCCGCTATTTCGCAGTCGCGCTGGCGAAGCGGGGCATCACCGTGAACGCGGTCAGCCCAGGGTGGACAGAGGACAGCGTCCTGAACACCCTTCCCCCGCAGGCCCAGGAACTCATCAGAGGCTGGCACACTCGAGGATGGACGCCCATGGGACGGCTTGGAACTCCCGCCGACGTGGGAAACGTGGCGGCTCTGCTCTGCTCCAAGGAAGCAGGGTGGATCACCGGCCAGGTCATCTTTGCCGACGGAGGGTCGTCACTCATGAACGTCGAGGTTCCGCCGGAGATTCAACTCGGCTAGCCGGACCCGAAGAGCAACGGGCCGGAGTCGCCTCCGGCCCGCTGACTTCCATCAATTACCTCAGCCCCGTTAGACTTCCGTCGCGATCTTAATCCCGCGATACCGCTGCATGCCGGTGCCCGCGGGGATCAACTTTCCGATGATCACGTTCTCCTTCAGGCCGATCAGCGGATCGATCTTCCCCTTGGTGGCCGCATCGGTGAGGACGCGCGCCGTCTCCTGGAACGACGCCGCCGACAGGAAGCTCTCCGTGGCCAGCGACGCTTTGGTGATCCCCAGCAGGACCGGCCGCGCCTTGGCGGGCTCCAGTCCTTCCGCAATCGCCTTGGCGTTGTCCTCTTCGAAGGTGAATTTGTCCACCAGTTCCCCCGGCAGGAGCTCGGTGTCGCCGGGCTCTTCCACCTTCACCCGACGCAGCATCTGCCGCACGATGATCTCGATGTGCTTGTCGTTGATGTCCACGCCCTGCGACCGGTACACGGACTGGATCTCCTGCACCAGGTAGTTCTGCAGCGCGTGGATGCCGCGGATGCGCAGAGTGTCGTGGGGGTTCACCGACCCCTCGGTCAACTGATCACCGGCGGTGACCTTGTCGCCGTCGCTGGCGCGCAGCCGGATCCCAAACGGCACCGCCGCCGAGTATTCCTGCCCGTCCTTAGCGACAACAATTAGCTTGCGGCTGCCCTTAGCCTCCGCGACTTTCACCTTGCCCGAGACCTCGGCGATGATCGCCTGCCCCTTCGGCTTCCGCGCCTCAAAGAGTTCCTCCACCCGCGGCAGGCCCTGTGTGATGTCAAAGCCGGCCACGCCACCGGTGTGGAAGGTGCGCATCGTCAGCTGCGTGCCGGGCTCGCCGATCGACTGCGCGGCAATGATGCCGACGGCCTCGCCGATCTCCACCTGCTTGCCCGACGCCAGGTTGCGGCCGTAGCACTTGGCGCACACGCCGTACCGGCTCTTGCAGGTCAGTACGGAGCGCACCACGACGGTCTCCACCCCGGCCTGCTCGATCTGCTCGGCCGCCTCCTCCGTGACATCCTGGTCGGCCTCGATGATCACCTTGCGGCCGCGCGGGGCCGCGACGTCCTCCACCGCCACCCGCCCGATGATGCGATCCTTGAGGGGAACGACCACGTCGTTGCCCTCTTTGATGGCCACCATCGTCACGCCCTCGGTCGTCTTGCAGTCTTCCTCGCGGATAATGACATCTTGCGCCACGTCGACCAGCCGGCGCGTCAGATAGCCGGACTCCGACGTCCGGATCGCCGTATCCGCCAGGCCCTTGCGCTGGCCGTGGGTGGAGATGAAGTACTCCAGGACGGTCAGTCCCTCGCGGAAGTTCGCCTTGATCGGCAGCTCGATGATCCGGCCCGAGGGGTCGGTCATCAGCCCGCGCATGCCGGCCAGCTGGCGGATCTGCTGAATGTTGCCCCGCGCACCGGACTGGGCCATCATGTAGAGCGGATTGAAGTTGTCGAAGTTCTGGAGCATGGCCTCCGTGATCTCCTCGGTGGCCTTCGTCCAGACGTCGATCGTGCGCTGGTACTTCTCCCCGCTGGTGATCAGCCCGCGGCGGAACTGCTGCTCGATGCCGTCGATCGACTTCTCGGCCCCGACAAGAATCTTGTCCTTCTGCGCCGGGATGGCGATATCGTCCACCGCGATGCCCATCCCGCTGCGGGTCGCGTACTTGAACCCCAGATCCTTCAACGCGTCCAGCAGCTGCACGGTCTTGGTGGATCCAAGCCGGTTGTACGCTTCTGAGACAACCTGCGAGAGGACCTTGCGGTCGGCGACATCGTTGATAAACCGCAGCTCCTCCGGAATCGCCTCGTTGAAGATCACGCGGCCCACCGTGGTCTCAATCAGCTCGCTGTCCCGGGTGAGGCGCACCTTCACCTTGGCGTGCAGCGCCACCGCGCCGCTCTCGTAGGCCAGGATGGCCTCGTTGGGCGTGGAGAAAATCTTGCCCTCGCCACGGGCGCCTTGCTTCTCCTGGGTGAGGTAGTAGGACCCCAGCACGATGTCGCGGGTGGGGCTGGTGATGGCCTTGCCGTAGGCCGGCGACAGAATATTGTAGGCCGACAGCATCAGCAGGCGCGCTTCGGCCTGCGCCGCGGCCGACAGCGGGACGTGCGCGGCCATCTGGTCGCCGTCAAAGTCCGCGTTGTAGGCGGTGCACACCAGCGGGTGCACCTGGATCGCCTTGCCCTCGATCAGCGCCGGCTCAAACGCCTGGATGCCCAGCCGGTGCAGCGTCGGCGCGCGGTTGAGCAGGACGGGATGCTCCTTGACGACCTCTTCCAGCACGCCCCAGACCTCGGGCCGCGCCCGCTCCACCATGCGCTTGGCGCTCTTGATGTTCTGCGACAAGTTCTTGTCCACCAGCTTCTTCATCACGAAGGGCTTGAAGAGTTCCAGCGCCATCTCCTTGGGCAGCCCGCACTGGTGAAGCTTTAGCTTCGGACCCACCACGATAACCGAGCGGCCGGAGTAGTCGACCCGCTTGCCCAGCAGGTTCTGGCGGAACCGGCCCTGCTTGCCCTTGAGCATGTCCGACAGCGATTTCAGCGGTCGGTTGTTCGGCCCGGTGACCGGACGGCCGCGACGGCCGTTGTCGATCAGGGCGTCGACGGCTTCCTGCAGCATCCGCTTCTCGTTGCGCACGATGATCTCGGGCGCGCCGAGATCCAGTAGCCGCTTCAGCCGGTTGTTGCGGTTGATGACGCGGCGGTAGAGATCGTTGAGGTCGGAGGTGGCAAACCGCCCGCCATCCAGCTGCACCATCGGCCGCAGGTCCGGAGGGATGACGGGGGTGACGTCCAGAATCATCCACTCCGGCTTGTTGCCGCTCTTGCGGAACGCCTCCACGACCTCCAGGCGCTTGAGGATTTTCATGCGCTTCTGGCCCGAGGCGTCCTTCAAGTCGGCCCGCAGTTGGCGGGAGAGCTTCTCCAAATCCAGTTCCTTGAGAAGTCCCTTCACGGCCTCGGCGCCCATGGTGGCCTTGTACGCCTGGCCGTACTTCTCTCGCATCTCGCGGTACTCGGCTTCGGTGAGCAGCTGCTTCTTCGCCAGCGGCGTCGTCCCAGGATCGATGACTACGTAGGAGGCGAAGTACACGACGCGCTCCAGCGCGCGGGGAGACATATCCAGCAGCAGGCCGATCCGGCTGGGCACGCCCTTGAGGTACCAGATGTGGCAGACCGGCGCCGCCAGTTCAATGTGCCCCATGCGCTCGCGGCGGACCTTGGCGCGGGTTACTTCCACGCCGCAGCGGTCGCAGATGATGCCCTTGAAGCGGATGCGCTTGTACTTGCCGCAGTGGCACTCCCAGTCTTTCTGGGGCCCGAAGATGCGCTCGCAAAAGAGTCCGTCGCGCTCCGGCTTCAGGGTCCGGTAGTTGATGGTCTCCGGCTTCTTCACCTCGCCGTGCGACCAGGCGCGGATCGTCTCCGGCGAGGCCAGCCCGATCTTTACCGCATCGAAGTTGTTGACATCCTGCATTTGGACCTCCGATTACGTGAGTTCGAACTCTACTGGCGTCATTGCGAGCCCGAAGGGCGAAGCAATCTCAACACGAGATCGCCACGGCCCTACGGGCCTCGCGATGACTGAACCGGACTAGTAATCTTCCACTAGCGCTTCTTCGCCTTCCAGGTTGATGCCGAGGGCGCGCGCGGTCTCGGCGATGTCTTCCTCAATCTCCTTGAGTTCGATCTCCCGCTTATCCTCGCTGAGCACCTTGACGTCCAGGCACAGCGACTGGAGCTCCTTCACCAAGACCTTGAACGACTCTGGCACGCCGGGCTCCTGGATGTTCTCGCCCTTGACGATGGCCTCGTAGGTCTTCACCCGGCCCACCACGTCGTCGGACTTGACCGTCAGCAGTTCCTGCAGCGTGCTGGCGGCCCCGTACGCCTCCAGCGCCCAGACCTCCATCTCACCGAAGCGCTGGCCGCCGAACTGCGCCTTGCCGCCGAGCGGCTGCTGGGTGATGAGGCTGTACGGGCCGGTCGACCGCGCGTGGATCTTATCCTCCACCAGGTGTAGCAGCTTCATCATGTAGATCCAGCCTACGGTCACCTTCTGGTCGAACATCTCCCCGCTCCGGCCATCGCGGAGTTCGATCTTGCCCTGTTCCGGCAGGTTCGCTTCCTTCAGCAGGCGCTTGATCTCGTCCTCCTTGGGACCGTCAAACACCGGCGATTCCGTCCAGGTATTGAGGTGGGAGGCCGCCCAGCCCAGATGAGTCTCCAGCACCTGACCGACGTTCATCCGGCTGGGCACACCCAGCGGGTTCAGCACAATGTCCACCGGCGTGCCATCGGGCAGCTGCGGCATGTCCTCTTCGGGAAGGATGACCGAGATGACGCCCTTGTTGCCGTGGCGGCCGGCCATCTTGTCCCCGACGGTGACTTTGCGCTTCTGAGCCACATACACCCGCACCAGGGTGTTGACACCGGGCGGGAGCTCGTCGCCCTGGTCGCGGCCGAACACCTTCACCGAGACGACCTTGCCCTTCTCGCCGTGGGGCACCTTCAGGGACGTATCGCGCACCTCGCGCGCCTTCTCCCCGAAGATGGCCCGCAACAGCCGCTCTTCCGCGGTCAGCTCAGTCTCGCCCTTGGGCGTGACCTTGCCCACCAAAATGTCCCCGGCGCGCACCTCGGCGCCGATGCGCACGATTCCGCGCTCATCCAGGTCCCGCAGCGCTTCCTCCCCGACGTTGGGGATGTCGCGGGTGATCTCTTCCGGCCCGAGCTTGGTATCACGCGCCTCGACCTCGTACTCCTCGATGTGCACGGAGGTGAACAAATCCTCGCGCACGAGACGCTCCGAGATGACGATCGCGTCTTCGTAGTTGTAGCCCTCCCAGGGCATGAAGGCCACCAGCACGTTGCGGCCCAGGGCCAGTTCGCCCTGGTCCGTGCAGGGCCCATCCGCGATGACGTCCCCGGCCTTCACCATGTCGCCGGTTTGCACGACCGGTTGCTGGTTGATGCACGTCCCCTGGTTGCTGCGCTGGAACTTGATCAGCTTGTAGGGCTCACGGCCCTTGTCAGTCTTGACGACCACCTCGTCCCCGCTGACCGACTCCACCTCGCCGTCGCTGCGGGCGACCACGACCGCCCCAGAGTCCACCGCTCCGCGGTACTCCATCCCGGTCCCCACCAGCGGCGCCTCGCTGGCCAGCAGGGGCACCGCCTGGCGCTGCATGTTGGACCCCATCAGCGCCCGGTTGGCGTCGTCGTGCTCCAGGAACGGGATCAGCGCCGTGGCCACGGAGACGGTCTGCTTGGGCGACACGTCCATGAAATCGACCTTGTCCGGCGGGACGAGCACGATCTCTCGGCCGTGGCGGGCCGACACGCGGGCCTCCACCAGCCGGCCTCGCTCGTCGATCTTGGCGTTGGCCTGCGCAATGACGTAGTTGTCCTCTTCGTCGGCCGTCAGGTAGCGGATCTTCCGGGTGACAGTGCCGTCCCGCACCTCGCGATAGGGGGTCTCGATGAATCCCAGATCGTTGACCCGGGCGTACGTGGCCAGTGAGCTGATCAGCCCGATGTTGGGACCCTCCGGGGTCTCGATGGGACACATCCGGCCGTAGTGGCTGGTGTGCACGTCGCGGACCTCAAACCCGGCGCGCTCGCGGCTCAGCCCGCCCGGACCCAGCGCCGACAGGCGGCGCTTGTGGGTCAGCTCGGCCAGCGGGTTGGTTTGATCCATGAACTGCGACAGCTGGCTGCTGCCGAAGAATTCTTTGATCGCGGCCACGACCGGGCGGATGTTGATCAGGACCTGCGGGGTGATCTGCCCGGTCTCTTGGATGGTCATCCGCTCGCGGATGACGCGCTCCATGCGCAGCATCCCGATGCGGAACTGGTTCTGCAGCAACTCTCCCACCGACCGCACCCGGCGGTTCCCCAGGTGGTCGATGTCATCCACGGCGGCGCCTTCCTCCTCATTGTGCAGGCGAATCAGGTAGCGCACCACCTCGGCGATATCGTCACGCACCGCCGCAGGATGGCGCACGCCCTCTTCGGCCACGACGTACAGCACTTCCCGGCTCGGCGGAGCGATCCCCAGGACGACGCGGGTACCGGGCTCGAGCTTTTTGATGTCGATGGGCTCGCCATCCACGCGCACGGTGACGCGAGACAGCTGCCCGGTATACTCGCGCCCATCCTTCAAGATGAGCGTAAATTCCTTCTTGTCTCGCCGGACGGAGACGTCCTTGACCTCCCCCCCTGTCGTCTGGACCAGGGTACGGAATGGCAGCGGCGCCTCGAGGCCGAGCTTGCGGTTCAGCTTATGACGCCCGACCTTGCCCAGGTCGTACCGCCGCGGGTCGAAGAACAGAGTCTGCAACAGCTGGCGCGCGCTTTCCACAGTCGGCGGATCGCCGGGGCGCAGGCGGCGGTAGATCTCGATGAGGGCTTCCTCTACGGCCTTCGGCCCCTTGCGCTCTTTGACCGGATCCTTGGTGAGCGTCGCTTCGATCGCCGCATCACCGTCGTAGAGCTTGAGGATTTTCTCGTCGCTCTCGTACCCCAGCGCGCGCAGCAGCACCGTGACCGGGATTTTCCGGGTGCGGTCGATGCGGGTGGAGATGACCCCGTTGTTGTCCATCTCCAGTTCCAGCCAGGCCCCGCGGTGGGGGATCACGGTGGCCGCCGGCATGGGCCGACCCGACGTGTCGGGGGACAGGCTGTAGTACACGCCCGGGGAGCGAACCAGCTGGCTGACCACCACCCGCTCCGCGCCATTTATAATGAAGGTCCCGCGCTTGGTCATCATCGGGAGGTCCCCCATGAAGACCTCCTGCTCTTTGATCTCGCCGGTCTCCTTGATGACCAGGCGGACCTTCACCTTGAGCGCGGCGCTGTAGTTGTAGTCGCGATCGCGGCATTCTTCCTCACTGTACTTCAGCCGTTCCAGGCGGTATCCGCCGTAGTCGAGGACCGGCGTCTCCTCGAATGCGCTGGGCAGCTCGACGCGCTTGCGACTGGTGTCGAGGGCGAAGTGCAGCTCCAGGTTCCCCGTGAAGTCCTGGATGGGGGAAACCTCATCGAAGACCTCACGGATTCCCTCGCGCAAGAACCACTCGTAGGAACGCCGCTGCACTTCAATAAGATCCGGCACATCCAGAATCTCGGGAATCTTCGCGAAACTACCCCGCGCGCGCCGGCCGCGGGTCACGACTTGACCCGCCACCGCCAGCCTGGCGCGGGCCGGGGTCGGCGCGGCGGTGCGAACAACCTTGCGTCGGGAGCGTGTCTTCACGGGGAACCGGTCACCTCCAGCACACACTCATGGTGCGCAGTGATCTGCGGTGGGACACAAGAGTCACAGCCCAGGGGGAACGCGCTGGTCCCCTCCAGGCCATCGTCGAACGCGTGTTGTCAGAAGGGATAATCGTGCTCAATGAAACAGTAAAAGCAAGGCTCGAATGCCTCGCTTCCGGTTCTCGGCGTCAGACTCCCAGGTCCAGGTGTCTTATCGGTCCGCAAAACCGTAAACATCATAATACTTGTCCAGAGACGCCACGTCAATACCCGGCAAGCAGGGAAACAGGAAACGGGCAACGGGCAGCCAGGCCAGGCTACTGACGGCTTCCCGCTTCCCGTTCCCTGTTGCCGGTCCTTACTTGATTTCGACCGTGGCTCCTTCGGCCTCGAGCTTGGTCTTGATCTGCTCGGCTTCGGCCTTGCTGACCTTCTCCTTCACCGGCTTGGGGGCACCGTCAACGAGGTCTTTGGCCTCCTTGAGCCCCAGCCCAGTGAGCTCGCGGACCACCTTGATGACCTGGATCTTCTTGTCGCCGATGGTCTTGAGGATGGCATCGAACTCCGTCTGCTCCTCCACCGCCTGCGCAGTCCCGGCCGCCCCACCCCCCGCCGGAGCCGCAGCCATAGCGACCGGAGCGGCCGCCGTCACCCCAAACTTCTCCTCTAGCGCCTTCACCAGTTCGGCCAGCTCCAGGACGGTGAGGTTGCCGATCGCGTCCACAATTTCGTCTTTGTTCATCTTCACCGCAGACCTCGTCTTGGTTTCTGCCACCGCAAGACCCCCCATCAGTCGATTTTCGGATTGCGAATTGCGGACTGAACTACCTTCTTATCTGCGATCTCTACACTAAGCTGCCCGCTCCCGTTTCTGCCGAATCTGGTCGAGCGCGTAAACCAAGTTGCGCTGCAGACCCGTGAGGACTCCGACCAGTCCTACCAGCGGGGACATCATCGAGCCCAGCGCCGAGGACAGCAGTTGCGCTCGCGATGGCACATCCGCCAGGCGCTTGATCTGCTCCGCGGTCATGACCTGCCCTTCCACCACCCCGCCCTTGATCTCCAACTTGCGCATCTGCCGGATGTACTCCAGCAGCAACTTGGCGGGGGCAACCGGGTCAGTGCGGCTGAATGCCACCGCCGTCGGGCCCTGCAGCAACGAGGCCAGCCCCTGCACGCCCACACCCTGCGCGGCCCGCTGCAGCAGCGTGTTCTTCACGACTTTGTACTCCACGCCGGCTTGGCGCAACTTGGCGCGCAACTGCGCGATCTCCCTGACATTGAGCCCGCGGAAATCCGTCAGAATTGCCGCGGCGGCCTGGCCCAGCCGCTGGCGCAGCCCCTCGACCTCCTGCACCTTCGCGGGGCGTGCGACGTGGGTGGCAGTTCGCCGGCGCTCTTTGACTTGTGTCCGGTCCATCGGATCTCCTCACCCGAAAATGAAACGGGGCCGCCGTAGATCGAGGCCCCAT
>VBAI01000260.1 GCA_005882295.1 Candidatus Segetimicrobium genomatis
TGATGATCGCGAGCGGGGCGCATCGCACGCGCCGGCGCGCTGCGCGAGACGCCGTCGCGGCCGCACTCTTCCTCCAAACCTACCTCGACCGGCAGCGACACTAGAGGCGCCACGACCTCTCCGTGCTCCCCTGTCGGTGGGTTTGACACCTCCGCGCCGCCGGTGCTACGCTCACTCAGACAACGTGATTCGTGAATCGTGATTCGTGATTCACGCTGTAGTGGCCGTTGACGAGTCACGAATCACCAATCACGAATCACCGAGGTGCTGCGTGACAGAGCCCGGTGACGTCATCACGCTGCTCGATGAGGATGGCAAGACGCACGAGTTCAGCCTGGTGGACGTCGTGGAAGTTGACGAGAGGCAGTACGCTATTCTGCAACCGTCGGATCATGCCGACCCGGCCGTCGTGTTCCGGGTGGACGGTGACACGCTGGTGGCGGTGGAGGATGAAGCCGAATTTCGCAAGGTGGCTGCGGCCATTGAGGACACGGCTGAGTACGACGACGTCGAGATCGTGGACGATGAGGTCAGCAGCGATGGAGACCCAGACGACGACAACCACGAGGAGAGCGGCGGCGGGCCGGTGATGTAGCGTCGCCGCCGGGCCTGTGAGCGGGTTGATCGAGTTCCGCCGCCGGCTGCGCCATGCATCGGCTGGTGCATGGGTGCGCCGCATGGCAACCGAGGTGCGGGTGCGGCGGGTCGCCGCCGTCCTCGCAGGGATCGTCGTGCTCGGCGTCGCTGCGATCGCCGCCATCAACCGCCCTGTTGATCCCGCCGGCAGGGGCCGGACCGTCATCATCCCTCCCGGCGCGTCCTCCAGTGAGATTGGGCATGTGCTGCGATCTGCCGGTGTGGTCCGGCGCTCCTCGCATTTTGTTCTCGCCGTCCGTGCGCGGAGATTGACCCGGGCATTGCAGGGGGGCGAATATGCCCTGTCCCCCTCGATGACGCTGCTGGACATCGTCGATATCATCTCCCGCGGTCAGGTGATGCTCCATCCCGTCACGATCCCGGAAGGGTTCACCGCCGTGGAGATCGTGGGGGTGCTGGCGCAGGAAGGATTGGGCGACCGTGCGCGCCTGGCCGAGATCGCAGCACGAGGCGCTGCGCTCTTTCCGCACGACTTCTTGCACTGGACGCCGGTCCGGTCTCTGGAGGGGTATCTGTTCCCGGACACCTACCGGCTCCCCCGCGGGATCCCGGAACGTGATGTGATCCGGGCGCTGCTGGATCGCTTCGGGCAAGTCGTCGTACCGATGTGGCAGGCGGGTGGGAGAGGCCGCTCGCTGCATGAGGTCGTCACCATGGCATCGCTGGTGGAGCGGGAAGCGCGCCTGCCCCAGGAACAGGCCCTGATCGCCGGAGTGTTGTACAACCGGCTCCGCCGCGGCATGCGGTTGGAGGTCGACGCCACGGTCCTCTACGCGCTGGGCCGCCACAAATCCATCGTGACCTACAAAGACCTGGGGGTCGACTCGCCCTACAATACGTACAGGCATGCCGGCCTGCCGCCGGGACCAATCGCCAATCCTGGGCTGGCTGCGATTCGCGCCGTCCTGGCGCCGGTGGCGACGAATTACCTGTACTATGTGGCGCGGCCTGATGGCTCGCACGTCTTCAGCCGCACGTATCAGGAACACCTGGCCGCCATCCGCCGCTACCGGTCGGTCCCCTAAATGCTCAAATGGTTAATCCCCTCCCGGTACGCGCCGTCGGTCCTGGCGCTGGATCCCAGCGGGCTGGTCGCGGACGGCATCCGGGGACTCATCCTCGACCTGGACAACACGATGGTCGCGTGGAACGCGCCCGGGCCCACGGAACCTGTGCGGCAGTGGGTCGGCCGCGTGCGGGACATGGGCGTGCGGATGTGCATCGTCTCGAACAACTTTTCATCCCGCACGCAGGCCATCGGCCGCGCGCTGAACGTGCCGGTTGTCGCCGCGGCGGTGAAACCCATTCCCTGGGGGTTTCGGCGGGCGATGGCGTTGATGGGCACGCAGGCGCAGAGCACCGCGTTGATCGGCGATCAGGTGTTCACCGATATACTGGGCGGCAACCTTCTCGGCGTCAGGACCATTCTGGTTGAGCCCCTCTCCACGCAGGAATTCCCCACAACGCGCCTCATCCGCCGCCTGGAGCGGCTGGTGCGCGCCCGGGTGGTACAACTGGCGACCCGGCGCCAATAACCGGTATCGCGGCGTCGCGTTGGCGCGTAGTCTGGTTGTCGCGGCTCCGCGCATACGCGACTACGCGATTACGTGCTTCAAGTAGCCTAACGCACGTCGTGGCGGGCAAATACTCTGACGTGACACTCCGTGGCAGTGCGCGGGTGAACAAGGCCGGGGGCATCCTGGTGTTGGTGGTCGCGCTGGCGGGCGTGTGGCCCCCTGTCGCGTCCGCCGAGTCGTTGTTCGCTGCCGGCCGGGCGGCGCATCTCGCCGGCCGGCACCTGGATGCCGTCGTTGCGCTGCGGGCTTATCTGGCAGACCATCCGACGGACGCAGGCGCCTGGGTCTGGCTGGGTGGATCGTATTATCAGCTGGGCAGTGTCCCCGATGCCGTCATGTGTTTTGAGCGTGCCATGGCGTTCCAGCCGTCAGGCGAGACCGCCCTCTGGCTGGGCGCTGCCTATGCGCAGGTAGGCCGAGACAACGACGCCAGAGCCGCTTTTCTGCGCGCCAGTCACAGCCCGCGGCCTCAGACCGCCCTCCTGGCCCAGCAGTGGCTTCGAGCCGCATCCGGGCGGCAGGTGCCGGTGCTGGAGGAGGAGATGATCCCGGAAGCCTATGCCTATGTGGTCAGCTGGTACAATCCTCGCTTGAACCCGGCTCAAGTGGATGCGATCGTCCGCAGTGTGCTGTATTACTCGACGGCCTACCATGTCGATCCCCGGCTGGTCGTGGCGCTCATCGCCGTGGAATCCGGGTTCCGGGTGAGCGTGGAATCCGTGGCAGGGGCGTCCGGCCTGGGACAACTGATGCCGGAAACCTCGCGCGCGATGGGCATCAACCCTGCCGATCCGGTTGGGAACATCTACGCTACCGTCCGCGTCCTGCGAGGACACCTCGACCGATATGGCAGCAACCTCCAGCTGGCGCTCGCGGCGTACAATGCCGGCCACAACGCCGTCACCCGGTACAATGGCATCCCCCCGTTTCGGGAAACCCAGTGGTATGT
>VBAI01000185.1 GCA_005882295.1 Candidatus Segetimicrobium genomatis
GAGGGAGCCGCGACGTCAAATTCCTTTCGGGGCCCCGACTGCTATAGGCAGACGGGGGTCGCGGCGACCGACGGTCGGAGGTTCAAGTCCTGCACCGCCCACCAGCGTGGCAAGGTCCTCGGTAGTTGTTGTTGGGGATCTTGCCACGCTGGTGTGTAGTTGGTGGATGAACCTGCGACCTGAGGGGGGATGCGTGTAGCGATGATTCGAGGCTTGTGCTCAGATGGGGTGGGACTCTGGATGGCAGGTGGAATGATTAAGAGTCATGAATATGTCATATTGACAATATGATGATATAATTACTCTCCCCTAACCATTCTCCTTTCGGACAGTTTATGTGAAGAAGATTCGCTCCCACTGAAGAGGGCAGGCTCAATGGTAGTTCAGGCCCCTGTTTCACGGACCTCTCCGTTGCCACTCTACTATCAACTGCAGGAGGTGCTGCGCTCTGGAATAGCCCGGGGGGAGTGGCACCAAGGTCAAAGGATCCCCACTGAAACCGAGCTCTGTGCCCGGTACCGCGTAAGCAGAATCACAGTTCGCCAAGCAGTTACCGCGCTGGTCAACGAGGGCTTGCTGTATCGTTCGCGTGGTCGGGGGACCTACGTCGCAGTTCCGAGAGTGTCCCATGTTGTTTCAGAACTGGTCTCGTTCACCGAGGAAATGACGCAGCGTGGACTAGTAGCCACGTCGCGTTTGCTCGAGGTCCAGGTTGAAGAACCATCCGAGCGGTTCCGCGAACCCCTAGGGCTTGGGGATGGAGAGAAGGTTATCCGGATTAAGCGTCTGCGCCTTGGAGATGGCGAGCCTATGGCGCTGCAAACGGCCTATCTTTCACATGACCGCTTTCGAAATCTCGAAGCCCAACTACGGGAAGACTCTTCACTCTATCGAGTTCTGGAGGAGAAATTCGGCGTCAGACTTACCCGTGCCTACGAGGTCTACAGACCCATCATCCTAGGCCGACAGCTAGCGGACCTCCTAAACGTCCCGCCGAAGTCGGCGGCCTTCGATGTTGAGCGAACAACATTCGACATCGAAAATCGCCCAATCGAGTTTGTGGTTTCAATTCTTCGTGGAGACCGTTTGCAGCTGACACTCGAACTCGTCAGGAAATGAGCGACAGCCTAACGTTTGAGATGAGGGGAGGTGCTACAAAGACGAGCTAGTCTGGCAGCGATCTGATTGGCCCTGTATCGATACCTCGGAAGTGAGGTGGAGTAGATGCAAAGGCAGTTCCTCGTTGTAGTCTTGGTGTTGAGTCTCGTGGCGGCCACTTCGACTGCCGTCTTAAGTCCTCCCGCCCAGGCGCAAGCGGTCACGGTTCGGATGGTATGGCAGGGCGAAGCGAATGAAATCAAGCTCTATGAGGGGCTTGCTGCCAAGTTCGAACAGGCCCATCCCAACATCAAAATCAAGCTCGAGACCGTTGTTGCCTCTTCTGACCCTGAGTACTTCCAGAAGGTCCTGGTAATCGCGGCAAGTGGCGATTATCCTGACATAATCTATGGCCATTACTCGTGGTTTCCTGTGGCTTTGGAGAAGAAGTTTTTGATGGAACTGGACCCATTCATCGCAAAAGCTGGCATTTCCAAGAGCACATTCTTCCCGACGGCCGTCGAGCAATTTTCTGCAAACGGCAAGCTATACGCGGTACCTCGCGAAACATCGGCCATAGCCCTCTACTACAATGAGGACCTGTTTAAGCAGGCGGGTCTCAAATCCCCCAACGACTATTTCGCAGAAGGAAAGTGGACCTGGGATACCTACCTGGAGTTGGCGAAGAAACTGACGACAGATAGAGGCGGCCGCACCGCCGATCAGACAGGGTTCGATCCCAACAGCATCGTGCAATGGGGGACAATTGCTCCGGTCAATATGCCGTATGGGCTGTTCCCGGTAGTCTACAGTTATGGTGGAGATATCCTGGACAAGACCAATACGGCATGCCGCTTGAATCAGCCTTCCGGAGTTCAAGCGATTGCGTTCCTCCGTGACCTCGTCTTGAAGTACAAAGTTGCCGTCCTACCGGCGCAAGCGGCTCAAACAAACCTGTTTGCCAATGGAAAAGTTGGCATGATGGCCGGAGGATACTGGGAAATTGTCGTTACTGGCAGCGCGATCAAGACATTTTCGTGGGATGTGGCTCCGCTCCCAAAGGGTAAGATCCAAGCTACGCGCGTTGCCACGGGTGCCTACGCCATCCCAGCTCAGGCTAAGCATCCGAGTGAAGCCTGGGAGGTGATCCGCTTCCTCTCGCAGAGGGATAACACGATGGGTTTGGCGCGTCTCGGGTTGATCATCCCGGCGCTTCGTGAAGCCGCGCTGTCACCGGAATTTCTTGCGCCCGGCAAGACACCGCTGCACCGCAAAGTATTCGTAGATGCGCTTTCCTATGGGCGGCTCGATCCACGGACGCCCCGTTGGGCAGAAATGGTAAACACAATTGGCAGCGAGATGGATCTCGTGTGGGCTGGTCAGAAGGCGCCAGAGGTGGCTGCGAAAGATGCTTGCGATAAGGTCAACGCTGCCATTAAGTGATCGAATGCGCGGGGAGGCGCTGAACGCCTCCCCGCGACGTGTCTATTTCGAACGGCTCGCGATCGCGGCTAATCGATGAGGCCCCGGGCCAAACGCGAGGCTTGGATGGGCCTTCTGTTAATCTCGCCCTGGCTTGTCGGGTTTCTCGCGTTTACAGCGGGCCCAATGGTGGTTTCTTTCCTTTTGAGCCTGGCCAAATGGGATATCCTGAGTCCGCCAACTTTCGTAGGACTTTCTAACTTCCAACAAATCTTGTACGATCCACTCTTTTCGAAGGCTGTCTACAACACGCTTGTCTACACGGTCGTCAATGTTCCGCTATCACTTACTGGATCCCTAAGCCTTGCTTTGATTCTCAACAGGCGTGTACCAGGTGTGTCGGTGTTCCGCACGTTGTTCTACCTGCCTGAGCTAACTCCAGTAGTGGCCGCATCTCTCATCTGGGCCTGGATCTTGAATACGCATTTCGGCATCGTGAACTACTTCTTGTCTAAGCTGAGTCTGCCACCGGTTCCTTGGTTGGAAAGCACGAAATGGGCGCTCGCGTCACTTATCCTCATTAACCTGTGGACAGTGGGCGGCAGTCGCATGTTGATCTTTCTGGCTGGCCTACAGGGTGTTCCAGAGGAGCTGTACGAGGCCGCCGCACTTGACGGAGCCTCGGCCTGGATACGGCTTTTGCATGTCACATTGCCCATGATTTCGCCGGTGATCTTCTTCAATTTTCTCCTCGGCATCATCGGGTCATTTCAGGTGTTTACGCCAGCGTATGTCATCACCAATGGTGGCCCGGCGGACTCGACTCTCGTCTACGTGCTCTATGTGTATCGCAATGCGTTTCAATATTTTCGGATGGGCTACGCGTCGGCGATGGCCTGGGTGATGCTGCTTGTTCTGTTGGGTTTTGCCTGGATGCAACTTCGCCTCATGCAGCGGTGGGTCTACTATGAGGGGGAGGTAAGAACGTAAGTGCCTGAAGCAGCGGTGATCCTCTCTTCTAGGAGCGGTGTACAGTACCGGCGCATCGCAGCCGGACGACGCCTGTCCTCTGGCTTGCGCTATCTGGTGCTTCTGGTGGGTGCCGCCGTGTTTCTATTGCCAATTCTGTGGGCTCTGTCGACCTCTCTGAAAATTCCGAGCCAAGTGTTCGAGTTTCCACCACGCTGGATTCCTCGGCCATTTGTCTGGGAGAACTACGTGCTGGCCTGGACGGGGACAGTTCCATTCAACCTGTTCTTCCGCAACACGCTTATTATCACACTCATCCCTGCTCTAGGCACAGTGTTTTCGTGCTCCCTCGTCGCCTATGGCTTCGCGCTCTTCCGCTTTCCGCTTCGAGATCGGTTGTTCTTGCTGGTCTTGGCAACGATGATGATCCCGTTCCAAGTCACCGTCATTCCGACTTACATCATCTTTCGTTACCTGGGCTGGCTGGATACGTACAAACCGTTCATCGTGCCGTCGCTGTTGGCGGACAGTGCATTCAGCATTTTCCTGCTGCGTCAGTTCTTTTTGACAATCCCGAGCGAGCTTCGCGATGCGGCGACGATCGACGGCGCCGGGGCGATGACCTTTTACTGGCGGGTGCTAATGCCCCTCTCTAAGCCGGCCGTAACGACGGTGGCAGTAATTTCGCTCATGAACCGTTGGAACGATTTCATGGGTCCGCTCGTGTACTTGAGCTCCATCCCCAAGTTTCCCGTCTCACTGGGGCTGAATTTCTTCAAAACATTCTATGGCGGAGGCAGTGGCGGGGGAGGGGTCGCTCACCTGGAGTTGCTGATGGGAGCGGCTGTGTTAGTGTTGACCCCCCTTGTTGTCGTTTTCTTGGTCGCGCAGCGTGCATACATCAAGGGTGTGATTACGAGCGGGTTGAGAGGCTAGGTACTGCGCCGGGGGGCTATTTAATGGGAGAGCTTATGGAGTTTCCTCGCGTGGTGGCTTTTGGAGCCCACGCTTTTGATGTCGAGGTCACGGCCGGCGGCCTGCTTGCGAAGTTGGGCCGCCAAGGGAGCCACATCACAATCGTGCATATGACCCTGGGTGAAAGCGGACATCGCGCTCCTGGGCAAACCAGTACCTACGCTAGCCAAAAACGGGAAGAAGCCAAGCGGTCGGCGGCTTTGCTGGGTGCGGGGGTTCGTGTGCTGGAATATCCAGATGCGCGCCTGCCGAATGACGATGATGCAAAGCTGGCAGGTTGCGATCTGATCAGAGAAATGCGTCCCGATCTAGTGCTTACGCACTGGGAGGGAAGTTGGCACAAAGACCATCGCAACGCGCATGAGCTCGTTATGGACGGCCTGTTCTTTGCTGGCCTTCCAAGTCTTGAGCGCGAGCGCCCTGCATGTGGTGTGCGAGCCGTTCTGTATCCAGAAAACTGGGAAGATCCGGCTGGGTTCGTCCCGCGGCATTACGAGGACATCACAGATGTATACCAGCAATGGCTTGAGGCCATCGATGTATACGCGATCTCCCGTGGTGGATTCGCCGGGTTCCCGTATCGAGACTATTACACCTCGCTGGTGAGAGTCAGGGGATGTGAGATCGGTGTTCGATATGCTCAGGCATTCATGACCGCCGAACCGGCACGCCTCCAGCTTATCAATAACTTCATTGGACGATAGCGAGGAATGAATGCGGTGAGGCGTGTGTCTTCGCGTGGACGTCTGATGATGGCGGTTGACCTTGGGGGGACGAAGATTCTCGCGGGTCTTATTAGTGTGGATGGCCGTCTGGTGCGTGAACTCCGACGGCCAGTCGACGCGTGGAATCGAAGTGCTCTGCTCACGCAGCTAGTCAGCGTGGTCCGGGAGATTCAAGATCACGTGCCAGCAAGAGGCAGACTGGAAGGCGTCGGTGTCGCGGTGCCTGGCGCTGTCCGGCCAGATGGCACAGTCTGGGCCCCCAACCTGAAGGAATGGAGGCGAGTGGCGCTTGCTGATCATCTCACCAAGTACACGGGGCTTCGGGCTGTTGTGGAGAATGATCGGCTCACGTCGCTGTTAGGCGAGCAGTGGTGTGGAGCTGCGCGGGGTGTAGGTTCCGCAGTCTTCATCACGATTGGGACAGGTCTCGGCGCTGGGTTCATGCTGGATCGTCACAGCTTTACCGGAACGCATGGTGTGGCGGGATCGATAGGCTGGTGGGTCCTGGGGAAGGATCGAACCTCTGCCAGGAGCGCTGAGATTGGAATGCTTGAGGCGGCTGTCGCGGGGCCGGCGATTCTAAGGCGAATGAGGCGCGCGGGAATTTCAGGCTCGAGTGCGCGTGAGTTGGTCACAGCCGCTCGCCGCGGCGATTGGCGGGCAAGGGCGATCCTTAAGGATGTCGGTGAATTGGTAGGTCTTGCAGTTGCGAACTTGGTGAGCTTGTTTGATCCGGAGATTGTCGTTCTGGGAGGGGGTGTCGCTCAGGCAGGCCGCTTCTTGCTTGATCCGATCCGGACCGCGGTGCGTAGCCATGCCCAACCACTCGCGAGATCCGTGCGCATCTGTCGTAGCGCCCTTGGCACCCGGGCTAGCCTTTTTGGGGCGGCTGCGTTGGTAAATCCTGATTTGAAGGTGTAGTTACGTGTTTCGTTTGGGAGGAGATGCATGCACACGTTTCTTGAGAGAATCGCAGAAGTTTTGCGACTGATCGATGAAACTCAAAAAGAAGCAATAGCCCGGGCGGCGGGTCGCATCGCCGCATCTATCAAGGCTGGCCGGGTAGTTTATCTCTTTGGCAGTGGTCACTCGATTCTTCCCGTAATGGATATCTTCCCGCGTTATGGCTCATTCCCAGGGTTCGTACCCATAATCGATCCGCGTCTTCTTTGGTACGGTGCTGTGGGTCCCGGTGGCGCCCGGGGGCTCTTGTGGCTTGAGCGTCGTGAAGGTTACGTGGAAGGTCTTCTGGCTGACTTTCACTTGGTTGCTCAGGACACAATGCTGATTTTCTCGCATGGCGGGTTAAACGCCGCGCCGGTGGAAGTGGCGGTTCACAGTAAAGCTCGCGGTCTCTACGTCATTGCGGTTACGAGTGCTGCGAACTACCGGACGGCCGAAGCCACTCATTCGTCCGGCCGGAAACTTGGCGACATCGCCGATGTCGTGATTGACAATTGTGTCCCTCCTGAGGATGCGCTCGTCGCTGTAGATGGGTGGCCATACACGGTCGCTGCCGGCTCGACGGTTGCCGCGGTTGCTATCGCAATGACGCTTCTGAGTGAGGTCGCGCGTCGACTAGCAGCGGAAGGGGTCAGGTTGCCGGTTTTTGTATCGCCGAATAGAGCGCCCGAACCCGGACATAACGAGAGCGTCTTCCAGGCGCACAGAGAACTGCTGCGCAAGCTGTAGTCTGAAAGGATCGCGGCTCCCGCAGTGCCGTCAAAGCGAAACCGGTCGCCCGGGGCCGTGAAGATGTGGAGGATGCACGATCAACACTTGACACCGGAGGCGGGAGATGGGGGCGGAATCTCGAGGGCGCATAGCTGGAAAGGTTGCCCTGATAACAGGAGCGGCATCGGGCATTGGCAAAGCGGCCGCAGAGTTGTTTGCGAGGGAAGGCGCAAAAGTGGCCGTGGTCGACATTGATGAGCGGGGGGCGGACGAAGTCGCGCAATCGATTAGGGCTTCCGGAGGAGAAGCCATCTTTGCCCACGCCGATGTCGCCAACGCTCGGGATGTTAGCCAGATGGTCGAGGTGGTCGTTGCAGCGTTTGGGAGGATAGACATCTTGTATAACAACGCGGGGATCGCGAGATTGGGCAGCGTCGAGGAAGTCACTGAAGAAGATTGGGATTTGGTAATAGGCGTTAACTTGAAGGGTGTATTCCTCTGCTCAAAGTACGCAATTCCTCATATGAAGGCAGGTGGAGGGGGAAGTATCATCAATGCAGGCTCATCAGTGAGTTTTGTGGGCAGTCCTCATTCTGCTCCCTATTGTGCCTCGAAGGGCGGTCTACTGCTCCTTACCAAGCAGATGGCTCTTGACTACGCTGCGCACAACATTCGGGTAAACGCGATCTGCCCAGGTGTGGTAGATACCCCGTTCGCTGCTCAAGTCGTTAGTGCTTCGCCCGACCCGGTGCAGGCGAGGCGAAATTCCGAGCGAGCCCGTCCACTGGGCCGATGGGGCAAGCCCGAAGAGGTTGCGCGGGCTGCGTTGTTCCTTGCCTCTGACGAATCGTCGTTGGCAACGGGTTCAGCCCTTGTCATCGACGGAGGGTATACAGCGCAATAGGGAATGACGACTGAAGATCATTGAGAAATAGACACGCGATCCGTCAGACGCAGGTGCGATCGCGGCTGAAATACTTCGATCAGAACACGGCTGGCCGATCAGCCTGGCGGCTCGTCTCGGAAGATCCCGATCGCCGGGTACGTACACCTTCACCAGGGTTCAGTAAGAAGTCAGGGCGTGAGTGCACTCAGCTTTAGGGTCCCTGTCGTCGGCGGAGTACGAACAGAAGGTGAGAGGGGTAAAGCGGGGTACCCTAATGACTAATCGCCCTGACATGATCGGTTAGAGTGACCGCGCAAAGGGGGGGCCCGTGAGCATCGACTTTCTGGTCACGTCGCTTATCGTTATCATTTCACCGGGAACCGGCGTTCTCTATACGATGGCAGCCGGTCTCTCGCGGGGATCCCGCGCAAGCGTAATTGCGGCGTTCGGATGCACTCTCGGCATCATCCCGCACATGACTGCGGCGATCATCGGTCTGGCAGCACTCTTGCACGCGAGCGCGCTCGCGTTTCAGACTCTGAAATACCTGGGCGTGGCCTATCTTCTCTACATGGCTTGGAACGCGCTCAGGGAGCAGGGCGCGCTCCGCGTGGAAAAGGAGATCGGCACCCGCTCGGCAATGCAGGTGATCACTACTGCCATCCTGATCAACATCCTCAATCCGAAGCTGTCAATTTTCTTTTATGCCTTCCTCCCGCAGTTTGTGAGCGCCAGCGAACCACATCCGCTCTCACGCATGTTTGAGTTGAGCACTGTCTTCATGCTCCTGACGTTCGCCGTCTTCATCGGATACGGGCTGTTCGCCGCCTCGATTCGCAAGCACGTCACCTCACGCCCGCGGGTGTTGACGTGGATGCGCCGCACTTTCGCCGGCGCGTTTGTCGCGCTTGGCGTCAAGCTCGCGTTTGCCGATCGTTAAAGAATCCTGGCACTGACCCCGATCGCGTGTGGGTCTCGGAGGGGGGAGATGGATGACCGCAAAGGAGTTGCTGCTCTATCTGCTCGAGTATACTTACGAAAAGGAAGGCTCCTATCCGCCGCTACCTGTAGCCCTCGGCGGGCTCACGCCGGTGCAGGCTTCCTGGAAACCAGCTCAGGAACGCCATTCGATCTGGCAAATCGTCAGGCACATGGCCCACTGGATGGAGGCCGTGCTCCAAGCGCTCGAAGATCAGCCACAGGTATACGAGGATCTGCAGCGATCAGACTGGCGGGCCGCATCCGGGGACGAGCGGGAATGGCAAGCAGATGTTGGGCGCCTTTATGCGGCTCATCGACGTTTCAAGGACCGATTGCTGTCGATGACGGATGAAGATCTCTCAAGAATGATCGAGCCGTACCAGAGGAAGTCCACATATCCCGCGGGGTTGCGGATCTTGCGAACGGCGACTCACGACACCTATCACGTGGGACAAATTCGTTATCTCCGGGCGTTACAGGGCCGCTGAAGGGCCGCGACTGTGACGTACCCCCGGTTTGTACAAAAAGGCAGTCAAAGTGGAGGAATTCAAGAAAATGGAAATCAAAAGGAGTGGCTCACAGCCTTCCGGGAAAGGACCGGCCGAGTACTTCACGGGGACAGTACGCATCGACCCCCTATTTCAGGCACTCGATCCGGCACGCGCGCTCGGCGCCAGTGTCACGTTCGAGCCCGGCGCTCGGACGGCATGGCACACTCACCCGCTGGGCCAGACGCTGATCGTGACAGCTGGTTGCGGCCTGGCACAGCGCTGGGGAGGGCTGATCGAGCAAATTCGGCCGGGGGACGTGATCCGGTTCCCACCGGGTGAGAAGCATTGGCACGGCGCCACGGCAACGACGGCCATGACGCACACCGCCATTCAGGAACAGCTCGACGGGAAGACCGCCGACTGGATGGAAAAGGTTAGCGACGAACAATATCAGGCTCTCAGCGACCCGCAGCCCGCTGGAAACCGGAGGTAAGACACACGATGCATGCAACTGTGATGTTCGGCGCCGGCGATGTCCATATCGAGACCGTCCCCGACGCCCGCCTGGTCAGGCCGACCGACGCCCTCGTCGTCGTCACCCGCGCTGCCATCTGCGGCAGCGATCTCTGGCCGTACAAGACGATGGAATACAGCGAGACCGGCCGCCGCATGGGCCACGAGGCCATCGGCGTTGTCGAGGCCGTCGGCAGCGATGTCCGCAGCGTGCGCGTCGGCAATCTCGTTGTCATGCCGTTCGCATACTCCGACGGCACCTGTGTCTTCTGCCGCGAAGGTTTGCACACGTCGTGCATCCACGGAGGGTTCTTTGGCACGGTTGATATCCCCGGAGCACAGGCCGAAGCGGTGCGTGTCCCCCAGGCGGATGGAACACTCTTCGTCCTGCCGGTCGGCGCCGACGACGCCCTGATGCCATCGCTTCTCACGCTTTCAGACGTGATGGGGACGGGCCATCATGCGGCTGTCGTCGCCAAAGTTGGCCCTGGGAAGACAGCGGCTGTTGTCGGAGACGGCGCCGTCGGTTTGTGCGGTGTGATTGCCGCCCGCCGCCTCGGCGCCGAGCAGATCATCATCCTGGGCCGCCATCCCGACCGAATCGCGCTGGCGAGGGAGTTCGGCGCAACGGACGTCGTGAGCGAGCGAGGCGACGAGGCGGTTGAGCGCGTGCGCGAGCTCACCGGCGGCCTCGGCGTTCACGCTGTCCTCGAATGCGTCGGACTCGAGCAGTCGATGCGGACGGCTCTCGGCATCGCCCGTCCGGGAGGCGCAGTCGGCCGCGTCGGCGTCCCCCAGGACGAGACGCTGCCGGCGTCGCAGCCGGCATTCTACAATAACGTCACCGTCGGCGGCGGACCCGCACCGTGCCGCGCGTACGTCGAGGAGCTCCTCCCGGACGTCCTCGAAGGCCTGATCGAACCGGGTCGAGTCTTCGATCGGGTCGTGCGCCTCGACGAGGTGCCTGACGGCTACCGGGCGATGAACGAACGCGAAGCGATCAAAGTCCTGATCGAGTTCTGAAGCGCAGAAGGAGGCGCGCCGATGACCGGATGGACGAGCGATGAGCTCAACAAGATCGGAGCGGCGGAAGAACTGAAGATCGCGTCCGTCAGACGCGACGGCACGCGGCGAAACCCGGTGACGATCTGGGTCGTCCGCCGTGGCGACGACCTCTACGTCCGATCCGTGAACGGGCGCGCCGGCGTCTGGTTCCGTGGCGCCCAGGTGCGCCACGAAGGTCGGATCTGGGCCGGCGGCGTCGAGAAAGCCGTCACTTTCGTGGACGCCGACCCCGGCCTCAACGAGCAGATCGACGCCGCGTACCGCACCAAGTATCGCCGCTACGCCGCGAGTATCGTCGGCAGCATCGTGAGCCCCAAGGCACGATCCGCGACAATCAAACTAGTGCCGCTAAGACCTATGGCGCCGTGAACGTCACCCGTCCCGTGGACTCCTCGAACAGCCACAATCGGGGGACGCCGCCTGCCAGCACCTTCATCCCGATCCGTGGGCGAGCCAGGTCGTCAAATAGCCACACCCCGGGCGCGTCATCGTAGCCGACCCACAGTCCCAGCCGCGGACGGCCGCGACCGTCCGCGATCCGAATCTCGGCGGCACGCTCAAACCCGACGCGAAGGAGGATGCGTTGTCGCCCTTGCGGGTCTAGCAATGCGAGTTCCGGCACACCGCCGGTTCCGACGGTCAGTCCAGCGCGCCGTCCGCCGTCGTCGCCGTATAACCACAGGCTCGGTTTCCCGTTCACGGCATCCAGCGTGGCCCGGATGCGACCTCCTGCGTCCACAATCTCGAGGGCGGGAGTCCGGACAAGCTGCGATTGCGTGGCGGCGCGGGCTGTCCACGGTCCCCAAAGCAACGCGAGCACGAACGGGAGGGCCGCGAAACCCGCGAGCAACACCAGCCATCGTTCCAGCCGTAGGAGTCGTGCCCGCAACGCCTGCTCCTCCGTGATGCCCATCGATATCCCCCTCTCTACTGGCCGGGATCCATCGGGGAATTTGCGCCCGCCGTCTTAGGTTTCCTGCGGAGGATACGATTCGCTGCGGCGTCGAAACTGACAGCCAATGATGCGGTCGGCGGATGTGGTTGTCATTGGCGCAGGCATCATCGGGTGCTCCGCGGCGTATTTTCTGGCCGCAGATGGCCACCGGGTCGTGATCGTCGACCGCGGCGAGGTCGCCTCGGGCACGGCAGCCGCCAGCGGCGGCTGGATCATCATTCACGATAAGGAGACGCCCGCGGGGGTGGCGCTTGCCCTGGAGAGCCGCCGGCTGTACACTCTCACGGTGGCCTCATACTTGCTGTGACCTCCGCGGAACTGGACCGGCTGCGGCATCAGGTGGAGATCGCGACCGCGGGCGGGGCACGAGTTGACCTGTTGGATGGTCCGGCGCTACTGGATCTGGAGCCGGAAGTCGCACGCGATCTTGCCGGCGCCACGTACTGTCCGGATGAAGCGACTGCAGACGCGCCGCAGGTATGTCAGGCGATCATCGCGGCCATCCGCGCCCGCGGCGTGGAAGTCCTGACGGGGAGTCCGGTCACGGCGATCGGCGTGGAAGGCGGGAGGGTCACCCACGTGGTGACGGCGACCGGACGGATTTCCACGCGCACCGTGGTGTGCGCCTGCGGCGTCTGGTCGCCCGCGGTCGGTCGGCTGGCCGGCGTCGAAATTCCGGTCGTCCCACGGCGTGGACATCTGCTGACGATGGGGGGGTCGCCGGTCCGGCGTCCGCTGCTCGAGGCTGGCTATCTCGACGTGAGCGGGACGGCGCAGCCCGACCCGCAGGGGTTGCGGACCATCGTCCAGCCCCGCGGCGACGGAACTTGCCTCGTCGGCAGCAGCCGCGAGTTCAAGGGCGAAGACCGCACGGTCGACGCGGATCTGGCCGAACGGATGAAACAGCGGGCGGCGACGTTCGTTCCAGCGCTGCGGACGATGAGGCCGACTCGCGTCACGGTCGGTCTCCGCCCGTACACATCGCTCGGCCGGCCGATTATTGGCTGGGCGGGGCCCGACGGGTTCCTGGTGGCGACCGGGCACGAAGGGCAGGGGATTACGCTGGCCCCTGTGACCGGGAAGCTGGTCAGCGATCTCGTCGCCGGGCGCGCGCAACGGACCGGGTTTGAGCTATCGCCATGACTTTTCCCGGAGGGCGGTGATGCGCGCTGTCGTGCAGCGGGTCGTGCGCGCCGCGGTGAAGGTGGACGGCGCGGAAATTGCCCATATCGAGCACGGATACGCGGTGCTGGTCGGTGTGTCGACGGACGACACGGACGCCGATGCGAAAACACTGGCCGAAAAGATCGCGCACCTGCGCATCTTCGATGATGAGCAGGGGAAGCTCAACCGCTCGATCCTTGATGTTCGCGGGGCCGTGCTGTCCGTGTCGCAGTTTACGTTGTACGGTGACACCAGCGGGGGCCGACGGCCGAGTTTTGTCAAGGCCGCGCCCCCGCAGCAGGCTGAAGCGCTCTACGAGATGTTCAATCAGCATCTGCGTAGTCTCGGCGTGCCGGTAGAGACGGGCCAGTTCCGCGCCGTGATGGTGGTAGACATTCAGAACCACGGACCGGTGACGATCATTCTGGACACGCGGGCATGATCGAGAACCTGCTCGACCTGACGATTGCCACGCAGGCCGTCCTCAGGTTTGCGGTCCGTCCGGAACCGCTCCAGGCGCGCCTACCCGCGCCATGGCAGGTGGCGGCGGACCCGTCTGGGGTCTCGAAGGGGGCAAACCTGGCTGTGACCTTCAACGATGCGCTCCTCAACCAGGATGCCGCCGGCACCCCCACGGCCGATGCTGTGAGCCGCTACATTGGGTTTGCCATTCCGGCACGGCACCCGGAGACGGAGGAGGAGGCCGGCTTCAACTTCCGGATTCTCACCGCACATCCCCGCGCCATTCCCGGGAAGTACAAGACATCGCGTCTGGGGACCGTGCTGCGGGAGTACTACGCCAAGGGGAACGACATGAGCGCGACCATCACCGATCACTTCCGGTTCCGCGATCCGGGCGGGGGATCCGTGGAGCTACAGCTGCAGTACCGGCGGGGGCTCCCGGTCAGGGTCGTGTCCCAGGGGAACGTCCGTTCCGCTGCCGATCCCAACATCCTGCGTATATATAAGGTACATGAACTGCTCGACGTGGTGCGCAGCGTGCCCCAGAACATCGACCGGGTGATGAGTTATCAGTTTCGCAACACCATTACCGAGTTCAGCGACCTGTTCGACGGCACAGAGCGGTTGGTGAGCGTCACCATCGTGCCCTGGTACGTCCGCCAGGTGTATGGGCCGGGGACGACATGATTCCCATATGTACGAAGGAAGGGCTGGGTCGACCCGCTCCGCTCCGACTCGGCTCGCCTGCCGAGCGTAACGCTCGCGCTCGCTGCTCCGGGCCTCCCTGTACAACTCGGCCAACTACAAACTACGCCTCGTGTACAGGGCCCGACCCTGCGCGACGCGGCGCTCGCTAACGGCGGCAACGGCTCGCCTCCAGTCGCTCCGCTGCGGGCAAACCCGATGCGCTTGTCGCTAAAGTGGATGGGGAACTGCGCGACCTGGCGACCAAGCTCGACCGCGACGCGCGCGTGGAGCCGCTGACCTTCGAACAGCCCGAAGGGCGGGAAGTCTACTGGCATTCGTCCGCCCACCTGCTGGCTCAGGCCGTGAAGCAGTTGTTCCCGGAGGCCAAACTGGCCATCGGGCCGCCGATCGACGACGGATTCTACTACGACATCGATCTCGGCCGGCCGTTTGCGCCCGAAGATCTGGAGAAGATCGAGGGCCGGATGCGGGAGCTAGCCGCGCGGGACCAGCCGATTGAGCGCGTTGAGGTCCCGCGCGACGAGGCCATCCGTACGTATAAGGAAATGGGCGAGAAGTACAAGCTCGAACTGCTGGAGGGTATCCCCGACCCGCGGGTGTCCTTCTACCGCCAGGACGGCTTCATGGACATGTGCCGCGGTCCGCACCTGCCGCGCACCGGGCTGATCAAAACCATCAAGCTCCTCAGCACGTCGGGCGCGTACTGGCGCGGCGACGAACATCGCGAGATGCTGCAGCGCATCTACGGCATCTCCTTCCCCCGCCAGGAACAGCTGGATGAGTTTCTGCGCCAGCTGGAAGAAGCGAAGCGGCGAGACCATCGCCGGCTCGGCAAGGATCTGAAGCTATTCGCCTTTGCCGAGGAACTGGGGCAGGGGCTCCCGCTGTGGCTGCCGCGGGGAGCAACTGTGCGGCGTCTCCTCGAGAATTACATCGTCAACCTGGAGTTGCAGCACGGTTACCTTCATGTCTATGCGCCGGATCTCGCCTCCGTGCAACTCTACAAAATCTCGGGTCACTGGGACTACTTCCGCGAGGCCATGTATCCCCCAATGAAGGTAGATAACGACGAGCTGGTGCTCAAGCCGATGAACTGTCCCCACCACATCATGATCTACAAGCAGGATCAACGCTCGTACCGCGACCTGCCGGTCCGCATTGCCGAACTGGGGCGGATGTACCGCTACGAGAAGTCGGGGACGCTGACCGGGTTGCACCGGGTACGGTCCATGACGCTCAACGACGCGCATATCTTCTGCCGGCAGGACCAGGTCAAGGAGGAGTTTGCGGCGGTCGTGCGGTTGATCCAGCAGGTCTACCAGGACTTTCGGATCACCGACTACCGACTGGATCTGTCCCTCCACGATCCCAAGGACCGGCAGTACTACCATCAGGACGAGGAATTGTGGATGACGGCGGAGGGGCTTCTGCACGAGGTCTTACGCGAACTGGGGTTGACGTACAACGCCGTAGTCGGCGGCGCCAACTTTTATGGCCCCAAGCTCGATGTGCAGGTCCGGACGGCGACGGGGAAAGAGGAGACCCTATCCACGGTGCAGCTCGACTTCTTGCTCCCCAAGCGGTTCGAGCTGGAGTTCATCGGGGAGGACGGCAAGTCGCACCGTCCGGTGATGATCCACCGGGCCATCATCAGCACGATGGAACGCATGATGGCGTTTCTCATCGAGTACTATGCCGGTGATTTCCCGGTCTGGCTGGCGCCCGAGCAGGTGCGCGTGCTGCCGATCGCGGACCGCCACCTCGACTATGCTCGAAATGTGCGCGATCGCCTGACGGCCGCAGCGGTGCGGGTTGAGCTTGATACGAGCAACGAGCGGATCAGTTACAAGGTCCGCCGCGCGCAGGTGGACCACGTCCCCTACATGCTGGTCGTGGGCGACAAGGAGGCCAGTAGCGGCCAGGTGGCCGTCCGCAGCCGCGGCGCCGGCGACCTGGGCCCAATCCCCCTCGAGACATTTGCCGCGCGCATCATGGAGGAAGTGGCAGCGAAACAATAGCTCACTTGAGTCATGGCAGGACCGCGCCTCTCCTGACACAATCGCGTCGTCAGGGGAGGCGCCGTGTTTCCACCGATCGCTTGGATCGCTGCCGCATTCGCCGCCGGGATTGCGCTCGGTCGTTGGTCGGTGCTGTCCGCGTGGATATGGTTTGCCGCTTCCACAGGGTCGGTGCTTGCCGCAGCATGGTGTGTGAACCTCAGGCGGCCTGCGACGGTCCCGCTCCTGGCAGGCGCGGCCACCGTGGGCGCGCTGTGGGTGATGCTGCACGCCGACCCGGTGGCGGCGCCCGTGTTAACGGCCGCGTTTGGACGCGACGTGACGCTGGCCGGGGTGGTCGTGAGACCGCCGCAGCGCGGGAGCGAACGTGTCCGGGCGGTCGTATCCGTCGAGCACATCGACTCGGCCGGCCGGTCTTCCCCCGCGGACGGGTTGGTCCTTGTCACATTCCCCCAGAGCAGCGATGTTCTCTACGGCGACCGTATCGCCATCTCCGGCCGGCTCGTCCGACCACCGCCCGCCGGGAATCCCGGAGAATTTTCGTATCGTGACTATCTCGCCTCGCGCGGGATTGGCGCCGTGCTCTATCCGCAGCGCCATGCGCACGTCCATGTGATTGAGCACGGATTGGCCACTCCCATCCTGGCCGCCGCCGACATCGTGCGGCGAAGGATGACGTCCTTCCTTCTAACCGCATTGCCGGGGCAGCGGGGTGCATTGATGGCCAGCCTGCTGCTGGGAGACGATGGGGCGATCGGACCTGAGGCCAGGGATGACTTTGCGCGATCCGGTCTGCTGCACGTGCTGGTCGTCTCAGGGGCACAGGTGGGTCTGGTGCTGGCGTCGGTGCTGTGGCTGGGCCGGCTGCTCCGCGTCCCACTACTGCCGGCCAGCGGGGTGGCGGCCGCGGTCACGCTATTCTTCGCGCTCATGACCGGCTGGGTCCCTTCGGTGGCGCGCGCGGCGATGATGGCGTTGATCGGACTCGCTGCGCCGTTGCTGCAGCGGGGTCGAGATGCGCACGCTGCGCTGGCCGTGGCGGCCCTGGCGCTCCTCGTGTCGCAACCACTGCTCCTATTTGATGCGGGGTTTCAGCTCTCGTTCGCCGCCACGTGGGGGCTTATCTTCATCGCGCCCGTCCTGACGTTGCATCTGTCTGCGCTGCCTCGGTCCCTCCGCTCCTTGTTCGCGATGACTGTGGCCGCACAGATCGCCGTCGGACCACTGCTCGCGTACCACTTCCTCCAAATCTCTGTGGTTGGTTTGGCAGCCAACCTCATCGTCATCCCCCTGGTCGCGCTGCTCGTTCCCGCGGGGTTCGCCGTCGCCGTTGTTGGCGCCGTGATCCCGACTCTGGGTGTTTCCCTGGCCCCGGTCTTGGGCCCGCCGGCGGATGCGGTGCGGTGGACGGCAGCCGTCTTCGCCCGCCTCCCGCTTTCTGCCGTGCCGGTCGAGGCGCCGTCGCTGCTGGGGATTGCCGGCTTCTACGCCGTCCTCGTCGCGACCGTGGAGTGGCTGCGGGGCCGTGTGCGTGTAACCCGGGCGGCAATCGTCGCGGCGGTGTCGGGTGCCGTTGCCCTGGCCCTGTGGGCCCAGGTCTTCGCTGCCACAGTCCCCCCGCAACTCGTCATCACATTTCTCGATGTCGGCCAGGGAGATTCCATCGTGGTCCAGGCTCCGTCCGGCCGCACCATGCTGGTCGACGGAGGCGGGGAGGTCGAGGGGCACCTGACCGGTTACGACGTCGGAGCCCGCCGGCTCGTGCCCGCGCTGCGGCGGCTGCACCTGCGCACGATTGACATCATGCTGCTCTCGCATCCGCATGAGGATCACGTCGGAGGACTCATCGCCGCGCTGCAGAACTTCCCCGTGGGGTTGGTGCTCGACAGCGGTTTCGAGCATCCGGCGCCTTCGTACCCGCGGTTTCTCCGACTGGTGGAGGCACAGCAGATCCCGTACCGGCTTGCCCGCCGAGGTCAGAGGCTGGATTTGGGTGATGGGGCCGCGGCGGCCGTGCTCAATCCCCGCGATCCGTTGATCGTTGGTTCCAGCTCCGACGTCCACGCGAACTCCGTGGTGGCGCGGTTGGCCTATGGAGCGACGAGCGTATTGCTGACCGGAGACATCGAGGCGTTGACCGAGGCGATCCTCCTGGGCGACGGAACTGACCTGCACAGCACGGTGCTCAAGGTGGCCCACCACGGCAGCGCTACCAGCAGCACCCCGGTGTTCCTGGACGCGGTGGCTCCACAGGTGGCGGTCATCTCCGTGGGCGCCATGAATCCGTTCGGGCATCCCCACCGCGCGACACTCGAGGCCCTCCAGGCCGTCGGGGCGGCGGTGTACCGGACTGACGTCCATGGGGCCGTGACCGTGGCCAGCGATGGGGTGCAGGTGTGGGTGCGCACGGTGCGTGATGCTGGCGATCGTTGACCGCAGGGGAGACGGCGTGGCCGATGCCTGACGCGCAGGTGTATCTCCTCCAGGGCGAAGAGGATCTGCTCATCGACCAGGCACTGGCGGTCCTGCTGGACCGTCTCATGCCGGCGGAAGAACGCGACCTGAATCTGGATGTGCTGCGGGCCGGTGAGATCGCGCTGCCCGATCTGGTCACGCGTCTGGATACGCTCCCGTTCTTTGGACGCCGGCGGGTGGTCGTGGTCAAGGATCCCGATGCCTGGAAAGCTCCAGAGCAAGAGCGGCTGGCTGCGTATCTGGAGCAGGGCCCGCCGCCCTCGGCCCTGATTCTGGTCGCCCAGGGCCTGGACCGGCGGCGCAAGCTGTACACCACGATCCGCCGCATCGGACAGGTGCAGGAGTTTCCCCGGATGTCGGTGCGC
>VBAI01000239.1 GCA_005882295.1 Candidatus Segetimicrobium genomatis
CGATAGTAGTTATACGCCCCCACCACCACCGGCGGGGTCGCGGTAATGGTACCACACCAAGACGTCCCTGTAATACAGGTCTGCGGGCTCGTGACCGAGGACTGTGCTCCCGTTGCCAACGCCCTGGTCCCAGCACCATTCCCGTCCCCGTCTAACGCGCCGTCTGGTGCCAACAACTTATCAGCGACTTTCGGACCTGGATTAAGACAGGGGGTCCCAGGTACGTAAGAGACAGAATAAATATACCAGATGTCAGGATCGTCCCTTCTCCGATCTGTGACGCCGGTGTGAAAGTCCGTCGAAGTATTCATGTTCCACTGACAGCTCTCTACTGATGTTTCCGGTGGCATGAAGTCCTGATGAACGTGGAAACCCCTCCAGCCTGGATCTCCCGTTTTCGTCTTGCACTCAGTATCGTCTACAACCGATCCTAGCGTCCTCCAGTTATCTCCGCCAGAGTACCAAGCGCTGCTAGTGACGTTTAGAGTCAAACTGTATCCAGACGGACCACTGGCATGCAGCATGCGCTGCCTTCCTCTGAAATAGCCACTTGCCCCATTTGGATTGTCGTTCACTGTACCGAAATCAAAGAGACTGGCCTCGATTATGTGACATTTGCCAACCTGGGAAATGCACTAGAGATTGGTACACGCAACGAAGGGCATGGTGCGGAACATGACGTATCGTTTGTTTGACCATAGACTGCAAGTTCGACTTGTTCTGTCGGAGAGCTGGTGCACCCCGTGGCTGTTTGCGGCACCTCATCGAGAGCAGTTGCCTGGCTGATTTCATCAATACCCCTATGCCAAGTCTTACTGACGCACCATTTCAAACCACTGCCGTCAAAGTTGGTACCCCGTGTGGCTGCCATGAGACGGATCGTATCCGTGCGTGTGATTTGCGCCTCCGCTATCTTGGGGCCATTGAAAAGTAGGAACGATAATCCGAGACAAGCTCCGGCGATCAGCAACAAGAATCTTGTCATGGTCGCACCCCCATGATTCGAGTTGCCAGTTCTATGGCCTGTTCCAAGCTCTTGAAAGTGTCGTCAATCGCGACCAGAATGCCTGGCTGATCCACGCTTGGAAATCGCTCGATAACGGCGAGGCGCAGGCTCCCCGGAAACCCTGGCATTGGCAACTGCGCAATTGCAGGTTTTCCGGCCACAGCAAAGAGCTTGAGTCGGTCCAGGGGAACCTCGTAAAGAATTATCGGTTTCCCCACGAAGTATCCCTTGCCTATGATCTCCATGCCGTAAATCTCAATGGCTACGATCCTGCCATCAGCACACTCGGTCACGCCTTCAAGCTTATTACCAAAGATAGGGGAGTAGAGCTCTGAGGCCTTTATTTTTTCAATCTTAGCGGGCCTAAATGGTTTTGGGCAGGGTGGGGAATCTGACCCCTGGTGAAGACCCACTAAGAAGTCTCCGAGAGGTCCTTCGTAGGCTGGTTTCGCCTGATCTCCGGCCGCAGCCGGTTTGGTCTCACCCGACGAAGGAGGCTGCTGAGGTTCTGTTGCTGGCGAGGGCATGACGCGAGGACGATCACGTAAGGGGCCGATGGAGCGGGCCACTGCGATTACCGTCAGTCCGACCACAACAGCCATCAGGATGGCTAGCCGGCGGAGAAGCTTGGATCTGATCTTCGTCCACCTCGCTGCGACAGCGTTGGCATGTCCAGCGACTTCTGATGCCCGCCCTCTTTAGGTCAGAATCCTATCAAACTAAACTAGCCACGTCAATGCGGAAGTCGTGTAACACCAAAGTTGTCGGGCACGCTGGATGCCGTGAAGCTCGCGGAACAGTTGGCCGAGCGAGGGCCTGATCTGCCTAGTCCCCTCAGAGATTTCACCTACAGCGTCTATTCGCACCTGATTCCCGGCCAGGACGATGCTGTGAAGGCCGCTGATGACCTGCCAATCACTTCGAAGGATTCGGTACATTGAAAGGTGGCAGGGGCGGAGAGATTTGAACCCCCAACATCCGGTTTTGGAGAGAGTCGCGATGCTTGTGCTTGCTGATGCCCGTTGCGGCTCGCCAGAAACTCCTCATCTGTTGCGGCTTTATAGCAGCTCCATCTTCGTGTGTCGTGCTGAATCCTACCGTAGCCTGCCTCGGACTGGTGGGTAAAGCAACTAGGAAGCAACCGGACTTGAAGAGGTAGCGTCGCCGCAGGACGGATCCCAAGACCTCACCCGCCAGTCCCAACGTTAGAATGATATGGACGAAACACCGCAGCACTGGGGGAAGTCCGGGTGTGACTAACCCAGACGTACGGTCCCCCGTTCCGATCCGTCGCAAAGGCAATCGCGGTTCCGTCCGGAGCATAGGTCGGATCCTGGGTGAACGGACCGACTCCCTCTAACCCGATCGCTCCCCCGGTTGATCTCCCACCATAGCCTGTCGGACCAGACACGGGCGTTTGTGACTCAGGGAGAGTTCGAGAGGGTACCTCCGCACCAGGGCCCATAAGTATCGGCCGGTGGCTGGACTCATGGAATAGGATCAAAACAAGAACCCCCGCAGCGAGACAGGAGGCAAGAATTGTTCCGGGGATCTTTCTTCGGCTATGCACACTACTCCTTATGGCTGCCCGAGGTATTGAGTGATGGCCGCCGATATCGCATCCGCCACCTGCTGAAGGTACGCCGGATCACGGAATGCGCTTTCCTGTGTAGCGTTTGACAAATGAGCGACCTCGCTGAGCGCCGCAGGCATGAGTCTCGTGTCCGATGCATGTTCCAACACATAGATCTTCCCCTCCTCCTCCGGCGTCCAGGGACTATCGTGACCAGAATATACCACTCCTGGAATACCACTCTTCCCGTCCCACTCAGACATTCTAAGACTCACGGGATTGGGGTTCTTGAGTAACGGCGCCTGACTCTGCGCCACACGACCTGCTAGGGATTCCGACTGAGCCCTGGTCGATGTAACTTCGGCGTCAACCCAGACTTCAGTCCAGTTAAAGCTTGGATTGATATTGCTGTTGAGATGGATCGAGACGAAGATCGCTGCCCCTTTAGCAATAGCAATGTCCAG
>VBAI01000010.1 GCA_005882295.1 Candidatus Segetimicrobium genomatis
CGCACCGCCGATCGCGCGACCACCGGCGCGAGCGCCTGGACGGTCACGCCGCTGATCCTTGCGGCTCGCAGCGCGTCCGCGAGTCCCCCCTCGGCCAGGAGTTCCTCAGGTTCTTTGGCCAGCAGCCGGACCAGTCCGATCATCGCTTCCGTGTTCGCCTCCTTGTGTAAGACCAGGCCGGCGATCCGCCGGGCCGCGAGGTGCGCCCGCAACTGGGGAACATGGCGGTCTTCGGTGGGCTGCGGGATCGCCTGCACAATCACCGTGCGTTCGTCGATTTCGATCTGCACCGGCGCCTGCTGCAGATCAGGTTGAACGATCCGAAAGAATTGCTCTGCCGCGTCCCTGGTCGCCGGATGGTCCCCGCCGTAAAGCCGCACCTGCTGCACGGCGACCAGCAAGGTGCGGACGGCCTCGAGGTGGAGCATCGTTATGCCTGCGGCGCCTTGCCCGCGTTTAGCCAGTGCGCCGCGAAGGCCCGCGTCTCGGCATCGGGATGGTGCAATACTTCGGTCAGCGTGGCCGTCGCCTCCGGCGTCCCCAGCGTCCCCAGCGCCGCGATGGCTTCTTTGCGGACCCGCAGGTCCCCATGCTGGAGCGCCGTTTTCGCGTAGGGCACCAGGGTGGAGCTGCCCATTTCCGCCAGCGCCGTCACGACGTTCCGCGCCACATACCAGCGAGGGTCCGTGAGATGCGCGGCGAGCAGCGCCGGCCGGTCGCGGGCCAGCACCGCCAGCAGCGTCACAAGCTGCCGGCGCTCGTGGAGGCGTGCTTCATCAGCCAGGACCTCCAGCAGCACCGGCACGGCGTCCTCCGGGACTGCCGCGAGTGCCTGCCGCAGCGGATGCTGCTCGTCAACCAGTTGCGCCAGGTTCCTGGCCACCAGATCGCGTGCTGCAGTGGAGAGCGTCCAGCGCAGTGCCGCCCGAGCGAGGTCCGCCCGCGCATCCGGGAGGCGAATGAGGACTCCGAGGTCTGCGACCACCCGGACCACGGTATCGAGGTCCCGGATTTCGACGGCGCTGACGACGTCCCGTTCGATGAGCTTGAGTCCCTCTTCGAAGCGCGGGATGTCCAGCGCGGCAAGGACGCGGAACAGCGTGGCCAGGTCATACCCGGGCGGCGCCACGCCGCGGGTCTGGCCGAGCGCCACCCGGGTGGCGTCACGCTCCTCTACAGAGACGGCGGGAGCCGGAGGGATGCGAGCAGTCGACGGCCCGCGGTGCAGTGCTCGCAACACGGTGATCATCGTGTCCCCACCGATAGCCTGCTGATCCTCGCCAGACCCCGCGATTCCTGCGATGAGGTTTTGCGGCCACCGGGCGGCGATGGATGCCGCCCACGGTTCGTGGAGGGCCGACGCGATCTGGCGGCAGAGGGGCACCTGCAGCGACGGGGTCGTGGCCACGATGGCGGCGGCCAGGTTTCTCCAGGCGGTCTCCTGCTCCGCCCGCGACCAGCTGACCAGGATATGGTCGAGGGCTCGCAGCAACTGCACCGCTCCCATTACGTCCCCACCGGCAGTCTCGGCTAGTCTCGCCGCGAGCTGATCGGGAGCGGTGTACAGCGTTTCGATCACCCGCTCGGTGCCGGTCGTGGGCCGTGGCGCGGATGGGACAATGCCGAGGTCCTGCAGCGCGATGGTCTGCACGCCTCGTTCCCGCAGCATTTTGCCAACCCCGCCAGCCCGGTCAATGACGGGGATGGGAAGACGCAGCGTCTCCAACAGCGCGGCGATCTCTGCGATGCTGACTCCGGCCACAAACTGGACGTTCCCGACCCTGAGGGATGTGAGTGAGCGGCTCAGTTCAGCCACGATGTCGTCCTCGTACGGATGAGGCTGGAAATCGAAGGCGATCCCTCGCCCGGCCGGCGTCCAACCCAGCGGCCCGTAGGCGGTCAGATACGCGCGAAGCGCTTCCTGAGCTTCAAGCAAACCTTGCTGTGCGCGGGCATGACCGGCGGAGTAGAGGCGGTGCACCCGCAGCGCAAGACCCACCGCCCGCACCGCCTTGCGCGCGGATAGGAGACGAGCATCACCAACGCCGGCAGGCTGCAGGACCCCCACCCTCCTCGCACTGGCCTATCCGTGGATTCGGTGCGTGCGACGCGGCTTTCCTGCGGTCTATTTCACGGAGGAGAGGGAGTCCAGGAGTTCTTGCAGGCGCTGCGTCTTCGCGCGCAGCTCCTCCGCGCGCCGACGCTGTTGTGAGACCACGTCGGCGGGGGCCCGCCCGGTAAAGTCGCGGTCCTCCAGACGCTGCTGGAGACGCTCCATCTCCATCCGGGTCGCCGCGAGTGTCTTCTGCAGGCGCGAGCGCTCGGTGGGTACATCGATGAGGCCTCCCAGCGGAATCGCGATTTCCGCCTCGGCCAGGACGGTGGTGACGCTGCCGGCAGGCCGCGGGGTGCCCGGGGCGTCAAACCGGATGGGGTCGACTCTCGCCAGAACCGCCAGATAGGGTCGGGTGCGCTCGAGGATCTGTTGCCCCTCCTTGCCGGCCCGCAGAGAAAGCGGGACCCGCTGCGCAGGGGGGATGGAGAGTTCCGTCCGCAGACTCCTGATCGCGCGCACGACGGCCATGAGCGCGTTCATCTCGCGCTCGGCGGCGGGATCGGTCCACCTCGACGGCGGCTGCGGCCACGGGGAGATCATGATGCTGGGTCCGTCGTGCGGCAGGTGCTGCCAGATCTCTTCGGTGATGAACGGCATGATCGGATGCAACAGCTTCATCGTGTTGGACAGCACGCACCACAACGTGTGCTGCACGGCATTCCGGCGCTCTTGTCGCGTTCCCGCGTTCCCGCGTTCCCGCGCGCCGCCCCGAGCCGGCGAAGCCGGCGTGGGGGTTCCCGCTTGCAGGTCCACTTTCGCCATCTCAAGATACCAGTCGCAGTATTCGCTCCAGATGAAGTCATAGAGCGCCCGGGCGGTCCTGTCGAACTCGTAGGCCTCCAGGTGTGCGGTGACGTCCTCCACCAGCCGCGCATACCGGCTGCGGATCCAGCGGTCGGCGGCGGAAAGCACCGCCGGGGCCGGTGCCGGGGCGCGGGGGTCGAACTCTCCCAGGTTCATCAGCACGAAGCGCGCCGCGTTCCAGATCTTCGTGCTGAAGTTCCGCACGTCGGCAATCATCTTCTCGCTGAAGCGCAGGTCCTGTTGTTCCTGAGAGCACCTGGACACCAGGGCAAACCGTACGGCATCGGCGCCGTACCCCCGCGCCTCGACCATTTCCATCGGGTCGATCCCGGTTCCCAGCGACCTGCTCATCCGGCGGCCGTCCAGCGTCATCACCGTGGGCGCGACGTACACGTCGGTGAAGGGCACGTCGCCCGTGAAGTGCAGCCCGAGCATGATCATCCGGGCAATCCACAGGAACAGGATGCCCCGATCGGACACCAGCACGTCACCGGGGTAGAAGTACCGCAAATCGGTCGTATCGGCCGGCCAGCCGAGTGTGGCGAATGGCCAGAGGCCCGAGCTGAACCAGGTGTCGAGCACATCGGGGTCCTGGGCAAGGGTCTGCCCTCCGCACCGCGGACAGCGCTGCGGGGGCGTCGTAGATGCCGCGCGCTCGCCACACGCATCGCATTGCCACACCGGGATGCGGTGCCCCCACCACAACTGGCGAGAGATCGTCCATGGCCGGATGTGGTCGAGGAAGTTCAGAATCACCTTCGCCCAGCGCTCGTGGTGGAAACGCACGCGCCCGTCCCGGATGGCCGCGGCGGCCCGGGCGGCCATCTCCTTCATGTCGCAGAACCACTGATCGCTGATGTACGGCTCGATCACGGCATGGCAGCGGTCACACGTGCCCACGTTGGTGCGATAGGCTTCGACCTTCTCGACGAGCCCCAGGGTCTTGAGATCCTCTCCCACCATTTTGCGGGCCTCAAACCGGTCCATCCCGGCGTATTTCCCAGTCTCAGGCGTCATGCGGCCCTTGGGATCCAACACCACCAGGACCGGCAGGCCGTGGTCCGCCCCGATCTCGTTATCGACCAGGGCGTGGCCTGGGGTAATCTTGAGCGCGCCTGTCCCAAACTGCGGATCCACCCGCGCATCCGCGATGACCGGCACGCGGCGGTTCACGATCGGCACCAGCACGTGCGTCCCCACCAGCCGGCGGTACCGGTCGTCGTCCGGATGCACCCCCACGGCCACGTCCGCCATGATCGTCTCCGGACGCTGCGTGGCGATGACGATCCCCGGGCTCCCGTCTGCGCCGGGGTAGCGCACGTACCAGAGGGACGTGTCCATCTCCACGTACTCCACCTCGAGATCGGAGATGGCGCTGCCATCGCGCGGACACCAGTTCACCATCCGCTTCCCGCGGTAGATCAGACCCTCGTGGAAGAGACGCACGAACGCCTCGGTGACCGACGCGGAGTAGCCGGGATCCAGGGTGAAGACATAGCGGTCCCAGTCCAGCGAGAACCCCATGCGCTTGAGTTGCTCGTCGATGATGCCTCCGTACCGGTACTTCCACTGCCAGACCCGCTCCACGAACTTCTCGCGGCCGAGCTGCTGCAGGGTGAGGCCTTCCTTGGCGAGCTCGCGTTCCACGACATTTTGCGTGGCGATGCCCGCGTGGTCTGTGCCCGGCTGCCAGAGCGCGTTGCGGCCCTGCATCCGGCGCCAGCGGATGAGCACGTCCTGGATGGAGAAGGTGGAGCCGGTGCCGATGTGCGACTCGCCCGTCACGTTGGGGAGGGGAAGCATGATGACGAATGGCTCTCGTGACGGGTCGACCGCGGCGTGGAAATACCCACTGTCCATCCAGGTCTTGTACCACGCCATCTCGACCTGGCGCGGATCATAGGTTGCGGGCAACGTCTTCGTAGCCACCGTGTTCAGCTTCACCTCCACCACAAACAAAAACGCTCCGTCCCTCAGGACGGAGCTCATCACCCCGCGGTACCACCCGTGTTCTACGCCGCATCAGCGGCGCAACGCTTCACGCGCTGTCACGGGCGCAACCCGATTTGCTCCGGGGCGACCTTCCCCGCCGCGCCGCTTCAGGAGACCTTCCAGCCGCGGGATCTCCTTTGCTGGGAGGGCGAGCGGGTACTCCTCCCCCTCATTGCTTCGCGGACATTATAGCAACCCGCCTGGGAGAAGGGAAGTCCGGCACAAAACCGATTGCGAAATCGGCAATTCATAATCGGCAATTATTCTTCCAGGTAGATCACTCTGCGGAGCTCCCCCACGCTGGTCGTGCCGTCCAGGACGCGGGCTTTGGCTGATTCCTGGATCGTGGTCATCCCGCTGGCGATGGCCGCGTCCCGCAGCGTGGAGGCCGGCTTGTGGGCCAGGACCAGGTCCCGGATGGAGTCATTCATCCGGAAGATTTCCATGACGCACAGGCGACCGCGGTAGCCGGTCTGGTCACACTCCGGGCAGCCCGCCGGCTTATAGAGGGTGGCGTTGCTGTTTTTGGGGAGCCCCAGCTCTGTGGCGAGTTCCTTCGTGACGTGGTACGACTTCCGGCAAGATGGGCACAGCCGCCGCATCAATCGCTGCCCGACGGTGGCGATCAGCGATGAGGTGATGAAATATGGCTCGATGCCCATGTCCACCAGGCGCACCACGGACCCGGCGGCGTCGTTGGTATGCAGAGTGGAAAACACCAGGTGGCCGGTCAACGCCGCGTGGACCGAGATTTTCGCCGTCTCGGCGTCGCGGATCTCGCCGACCATGACGATATCAGGATCCTGCCGCAGAATGCTGCGCAAGCCGGTGGCAAACGTCACCCCCGCGCGGGATCGGACCGGGATCTGCGAGATGCCGTCCAGGTAATACTCGACGGGGTCCTCGATGGTAATGATGTTCAGCGCCGAATCGTTGATGGTGTGCAGGCATGAGTACAGGGTCGTCGTCTTCCCGCTGCCAGTCGGCCCGGTGACGAGGATCATCCCGTGCGGCTTGCGGATCAGCGACTTGATGATCTGCTCCTGGTCCGGCGGAATGCCCAGTCGCTCTAGGCCCAGCATCACGCTGGTCTTGTCCAGCAGTCGCATCACCACCCGCTCCCCGAATGCGGTGCTGGTGATACCGACGCGCACGTCGTACTCCCGGTCCCTCAACCGCATCGTGATCCGGCCGTCCTGCGGCTTACTGTGCTCGGCAATGTCCAGGGCGGCCAGAATCTTGATCCGGCTGACCACCGCCGCGTAGATCAGACGGGGGATCGAGGCCTTGTCGTAGAGCATGCCGTCGATGCGAAAGCGGACACGGGCATTCTGCAGGTGCGGTTCCAGGTGAACGTCGGTGGTGCGGGCCCCGATGGCACCCTGGAGGATCGAGTCGACCATCTGGATGACTGGGGGCGACTGCTCGTTGCCGAGGATCAGGATCCCTTCGTCCACACCGTCGCCGTTGGTGTGCCTCTCGCCGAACTCGATCGCATCGACCAGCGAGACGGCTTTGTTCACCTTGCCGCTGACGTCATCAAACAACTGCGCCAGCGCCCACTCCAGGTCGGTCTCGGTGGTGAACACCGGCTGGACGCGGAGGCCGGTGGCGCGCGTAATCTCGTCCAGGGCCAGGATGTCCGATGGGTCTGCCATCGCCACGATGAGGTCCTTGCCCTCCTGCCGGATGGGCAACGCCATCAGACGGCGGGCGAACGGTTCAGGGAGCAATTGCGCGATATGGACATCGATGGGCTCGGCGGTGAGGCTTACGTACTCGTAGCCTTGCTGCAGCGCCAGCCAGCGTCCGGCCTCGCCCTTCGCCAGCAGGCCCCGCTCAATGAAAATCTGGGCCATGCGCTTGCCGGTGCGCTTCTGCTCCTCCAGCACCTCGGACAGCTGCGCCTCAGTAACGACGCCAGCTTCCAGGAGGAGTTCTCCCAGACGTTTAGTCGATCGCGAAGGAGTTGCCCTTGAAGTTGCCATGGGACACCCCAATATTGGAGCAACTCGCGTGCCGACCCGCCTAGAATGGATGGGCGGGACCTTTCGTGGCCGATCAGTCCCGCCCCTGCTGGTAGAAGGTTTCTGGGAAGTTTAGGACAACATCTGCTGCGTTGGCTGCTGGGGCGGCCGCACGGCCGGCTCGACGACCGGCGGCGGCAGGATCCGCTCCTTGGCCGCCACCGGCGCGGCCAGCAGCGCTTCCGCCAGGACCTGATCCATGTGCTCGACAAGGACGAACCGCAGCTTCTTGCGCACGTGCTGCGGGATCTCCTCCAGGTCCTTCTCGTTCTCCTTGGGCAGGATCACGGTCTTGATACCCGCCCGGTGCGCGGCCAAGACCTTCTCCTTCACCCCGCCGATCGGCAGCACTTTGCCGCGCAGCGTGATCTCGCCGGTCATAGCCACGTCCTTATGCACCGGCCGGCCGGTCACCGCCGACGCCAGCGCCGTGGCCAGCGTGATGCCGGCTGACGGCCCGTCCTTGGGCACCGCGCCCGCGGGAATGTGGATGTGCACGTCGTACTTCTGGTACCACTCCTCGTCGATGCCCAGACGCCGCGCCCGCGACCTGATATAGGACACCGCCGCCTGCCCGGACTCCTTGAGGACGTCGCCCAGCTGGCCGGTGAGGGCCAGCTTCCCCTCTCCGCGCATCAGCGTGGCTTCCACCGAGATGACGTCGCCGCCCATCTCGCTATAGATCAACCCGGTCGCGGTGCCCACTTCGTCCACCTGCTCAGCCAGACCGTAGCGGAAGCGCGGCGGGCCCAGAAAGCGGTGCAGCAGCGCCGCCGTAACCTTGACCGCCGTCGCCCTGCCGGTCGCGATCTCGGTGGCCACTTTGCGAAACACTGACGCGATCTCCCGCTCGAGATTGCGCACGCCGGCCTCGCGGGTATACTCCCGGGTGATGTGGCGGAGAGCTTCCCCCGTCATCGCCACCTGGTCCGCCGTCAGGCCGTTCTCCTTGCGCTGCTTGGCGATCAAGAACTGGGTGGCGATCTTCAGTTTCTCCTCTTCAATGTAGCCCGGGAACCGGATGACCTCGAGCCGGTCGCGCAAGGCGGGCGGAATGGTGTCCAGGATGTTCCCGGTGCAGATGAACATGACCTCAGAGAGGTCGAGCGGAATCTCCAGGTAGTGATCGCTGAAGCTGTGGTTCTGCTCGGGGTCGAGCGCCTCCAGCAGCGCGGAGGACGGATCGCCCCGCCAGTCCACGCCCAACTTGTCGATCTCATCCAGCATGAACACGGGGTTCTTACTGCCGGCGGTCTTCAGCCCCTGGACGATCCGGCCGGGCAGCGCCCCCACATAGGTGCGGCGGTGGCCGCGGATCTCCGCTTCATCGCGCACGCCGCCCAGGCTGACCCGCACAAACTTCCGCCCCAGCGCCCGGGCGATCGACCGGCCCAGGGACGTCTTGCCGGTCCCGGGGGGACCGATGAAGCAGAGGATCGGGCCCTTGGAGGTCGGCGACAGCTTGCGCACCGCCAGGTATTCAATGACGCGGTCCTTTGCCTTGTCCAGCCCGTAGTGATCCTCATCGAGGATGCGCCGTGCCTCGGTGATGTCGAGCCGGTCTTCTGTCCGAACCGCCCACGGCACGGCCAGCAGCCAGTCCAGATACGTGCGCACTACCACCGCCTCGGCCACCATCGGCGGCATCTTCTCGAGACGGCTGAGCTCCTCCAGCGCCTTCTCTTTGACGTGCTCGGGGAGGTTGGCGGCCTCGATCTTCTTCTTGTACTCGGCCACCTCGCTCTGCCGCTCGTCGCTCTCCCCCAGCTCCTGCTGGATGGCCTTCATCTGTTCTTTCAGGAAGTACTCCCGCTGGCTTTTCTCCATCTGCTTGCGGACCCGGTTTTGAATCTTGCGCTCCAGTTCCAGGATGTTGACCTCCCGGGTCAGGACCTGGCTGAGGAGTTCCAGCCGGTCCTTGGGAGCCAGTTCCAGCAGCTGCTGGCGCTCTTCCAGTTTGAGGGGCAGGTGCTGGCTGACCAGGTCGGCCAGCTTGCCCGGTTCGTCGGCCTGCATGGCGGCCGCGTACTGCTCGGGGGCCACGGACCGGCTGAACCGCGCGAAGCGCTCAAATTGCGACACGACCCCGCGCATCAGGGCTTCCGTCTCCAGGTTCTTCTCGACGGAATCCGGCCGCGGTGCCACGCGCATCTCAAAGTATGGCTCGATCTGCTCCACGCCCAGCAGGTCGGCGCGCACGACGCCCTCGACGATGACCTGCAGCACGCCGTCCGGCTGCTTGCCCACCTGCAGGATTTTGCAAATGGTGCCGACGGGGTAAATATCGGCGGGAGTAGGGTTTTCCTGATCGTCCTGCTTTTGCGCGGCCAGCAGAATCATGCGGTCCCCGGCCAGGGCGGTTTCCAGGGCACGCAGCGACTTCGGCCGGCCCACGCCCAGGGGCGCGACCTGGTGCGGCATGATCACCGTGCCCTTGAGGGGAAGCAGCGGCAGGACGTTCTTGTTCGGGATCTCAGTGCGTTCGGTCATGTCGCCTCCTCAGCCTCGTTGAACAGCTCACCTTGATACAGCGACGGCGCGGAGCCAATTGTTCCCGGGGGATCTGATAACAACAAAGGGGGACTTCGGGGCCCCCCTCCGTCGAACGAACTACCTACTATTATTGTACCATCCAGGTCAAACCCGCAGACTACGCAGGTTTTTCCTTGGGCATCTTCTTCAGGTCGTTCGCGGTCAGCAGCATCGGGGCGGTACGCCGCAGCGCGGCGTCCTCCGTGACGACACAGCGCTTCACATCCGCGCGCGAGGGAATCTCGTACATGATCTCCAGCATGATATCTTCGATGATGGTCCGCAGGCCCCGGGCGCCGGTGTTGCGTCCCATCGCTTCCGAGGCAATCGCGCGCAGCGCCTCGTCTGTGAAGATGAGCTCCACCCCGTCCATCTCCAGGATCTTCTGGTATTGACGCACCAGGGCGTTCTTCGGTTCCACCAGGATACGGACCAGGTCGGCCTCGTCCAGGGGGTCCAGCGGGACGATGATGGGCAGCCGGCCGATGAACTCCGGGATCATGCCGTACTTGAGCAGGTCCTGGGGCATGAGGTGCGACAGGGTCTCCGACAGCGACCGCTTGCTCTTCGGCTCGATATGCGCGCCAAACCCGATGGCAGTCTGGCGGATGCGCGACTCGATGATCTTGTCCAGCCCCTCGAACGCCCCACCGCACACGAAGAGGATGTTGGTCGTGTCGATCTGGATAAACTCCTGGTGGGGATGCTTGCGCCCGCCCTGGGGCGGGACGTTGGCCACGGTACCCTCCAGGATCTTGAGCAGGGCCTGCTGGACGCCCTCCCCCGAGACGTCACGGGTGATCGACGGGTTTTCGGATTTCCGCGCGATCTTGTCGGTCTCGTCGATGTAGATGATCCCCCGCTCCGCCTTCTTCACGTCGTAGTCGGCGGCCTGAATCAGGCGCAGCAAGATGTTCTCCACGTCTTCGCCGACGTAGCCGGCTTCGGTGAGAGAGGTGGCATCCGCGATGGCAAACGGCACGTCAAGGATCTTGGCCAGCGTCTGGGCCAGGAGGGTCTTCCCACAGCCCGTGGGGCCAATGAGCAGGATGTTGGCCTTCTGCAGCTCGACATCGCTGGGTCGCCGGGTGCTGATGCGCTTGAAGTGGTTGTAGACGGCCACCGACAGGGCCTTCTTGGCCCGGTCCTGCCCGATGACGTACTGGCACAGGGTATCGTAGATCTCGCGGGGCTTGGGGGTGTGACGCGGCGCCGCCGGGGCCTCGCTCTCCCCGTACAGCTCCTCTTCAATGATCTCGGTGCACAGTTCGATGCACTCGTCGCAGATGTAGACGCCGGGGCCGGCTACGAGCTTTCGCACCTGCTCCTGCGATTTGCCGCAGAAGGAGCACTTGAGTTTTTCTCCGTCCCCAAAGCGGAACATCCGGTCGCGCGTCATTCGCGATTCACCCCAGCGCGTCGCGCCTGCCTAGCGGTCACGGGCGATATGGATCTTCTCACGGGGCTTCATGATGTCATCGACCAGCCCGTACTCTTTCGCCGTCTGCGCATCCATCCAGAAGTCCCGGTCGGTGTCGTGCTCCAGGCGCTCAATGGGCTGCCCCGTATGCTTGGCTAGGATCTCGTTCACCAGGGCGCGGAGCTTGAGGAACTGCTTCGCCTGTATATCTATATCGGCGGTCGTGCCCTGGGCTCCACCCCACGGTTGATGGATGAGCACCTGCGAGTACGGAAGGGCCACGCGCTTCCCCTTGGCGCCTCCAGCCAGGATCACCGCCGCCACGCTGGCGGCCAGGCCGACGCAGATGGTGGCCACGTCGGGCCGGACGTACTGCATGGTGTCGTAGATCGCCAGGCCGGCCTGCAGCACCCCGCCGGGGCTGTTGACATAGAGGTTGATGTCCTTGTCCGGATCTTCGCCTTCCAGGAACAGTAGCTGGGCGATAACCAGATTGGCTACGTCATCGTCGATGGGCCCGCCGACAAACACAATACGGTCTTTGAGCAGGCGGGAGTAGATGTCGTACGCCCGTTCTCCGCGCGCGGAGGATTCGACGACGATGGGGACCAGCGTCATTCCTGCCCACCCTTTCCACCCGGCTCGCGGGCACCCGCCGCCGTAGCGGCGGCCGGATCACCGTACGCGGACTGTATCAAGAAGGTCAGCGCCTTGCGCCGGCGGAGCGTCGCCCGCAACATATCCAAACGCCCGTTCTGCGCCAGCCATTCCCGCACCCGCGCAAGTTCTTGCTGCAACCCGCGGGCAACGTTCTCTACCTCGCGATCCATCTCCTCCTGTGTCGGTTGGAGGTCCTCCAGGCGCGCCAGTTCATCCAGCGCCAGCTGCGTGCGCAGCCGCTTCTCTGCGGCCGGCCGCAGCTCCGCCCGCAGCTGCTCCTCCGTCTTCTCCTGCACCTGCAGGTAGCGTTCCATCGTGATCCCGCGGCGCCCCAGCGACTCGGCCAGATCGGCGATGAGATGGTGGACTTCATGGTCGACCAGGCTGGTGGGCAGCTCGATGGTCGCGCGCTGCAGTAGGGCGTCCACGGCCTTTTGTTCGTCTTCCTGTTCCGCGCGCTGCTGGGCCTCGCGGTGCGCTCGCTCCCGGAGCGTCTCCCGGAGCACGGGGACTGTCTCGACCCCCGCGGCGGTCCTGGCGAACTCGTTGGTGAGGTCAGGCAGCCTGCGCCGCTTCACGTCGACAACCTCGTAGGTCACCGCCGCGCCGCTGGCGAGCGTGGCCGTCCCTCGACGACCGGATGCGGCCTGCAGCAATCCCGTTTCCAATTCGGGCGGATAAGTACCCCCGCCGACCTCGACCAGGTACTCCTTGCCAGGCACGAATCGGCCCGCCGCCCCACTGATCTCGGTGACCCTGACCAGCACATAGTCTCCCGACGCGGCCGGTTGGTCGCCCAGGGTCTCCAGCTGCGCGTGCCGGGCACGGAGGTCCTCAATGGCTGCGTCGATGTCGGCGTCGGTGACCGCGGCGGGGGTTCGCTCCGCCCGGATCGCCCTGTAATCACCCAGCCTGACGTCGGGGACCAGATCGACTGTGGCTACAAACCGCAGGGGCTTTCCTTCTTCAACCGCCTGGACCTGAATCTCCGGCTGGGCGATGGGGTGCATCCCGGACTGCTGGATGGCCTGGGAGTAGGCGTCGGGGACCAGGAGCTTGACGGCCTCCTCGTAGATGGCGTCCTTGCCCACATACCGCTCCAGGAGGGTCTTCGGCGCCTTCCCGCGCCGGAACCCGCGGATCTCCACCCGCCGGTTCAACTGCTCCAGCGCGCGTTCCATCCCCTGACTGACGGTCTCGGGCGGCAGCTCGACTTCGAGCACCGCGCGGCTGGGCGCCTCCTTGCGCACCTCGACCTTCATCGGTCCCTCGTCCCCAATCCCTAGTCCCGCAGTTTCGTTTAGCAAGTGCGGGCGGAGGGAGTCGAACCCCCACAGGCTTGCGCCCACGGGCTCCTAAGGCCCGCGCGTCTTCCAGTTCCGCCACACCCGCATAACCACAGTCTACCCAGTCTTCCCCGTCTTCCCAGTCTACACTGTCTTACAAATGTATTGCGGCCTTACTGGCCCGTCAGCCTGGTCGACCCCGCTAGCCGGTTCAAATGCCGGAGACTGTGTGGACTGGGTGGACTGGGAAGACTGTGCAGACTCCGCAGGAGCGGGTGGGGGGCCGTCCGGGACTCGAACCCGGAACCAGCGGATTAAGAGTCCGCTGCTCTACCAGTTGAGCTAACGGCCCACCGTACCGCTACACATTATACACGTGGCCGCACTGTGCGCAATTGGATCAGTTCTGCTCGTCGAGAACCTTCAGCACGTTGCGCAGATCGAGCACGTCAGGTTGCGCCCGCAACGTACGCACCGGCCCCACGCCTTGCCGCACCTGTTCCAGCATCATCGGATTGTCGTCGACAAACAGGACTTCCTCTGGCTGCAATACCGTTCCTTCCCCTGCCAGCTCGGCGAGCAGCGCGGTAATCATTCTGTCTTTGTGAGGATGAAACTCCACCTTGGGGTGGACAAAGTACTGGGTCAGGCCGAGCAGGTCGAGGATGGCAAAGACCAGATCTGCGCGGTTCCAGCTGCACAGTGAGATCAGGATGCCGCGGCGCCGCAGCGCATCCAAGAGCTCGCGGGCTCCCGGCGCGAGCCGGACCTTCTCCCCCTGCGCGTCCTGGACAGTTTGCCCATCGACACGCGTGAAGGGCGGTTGGAGCGTAAAGACGTCTTCATGCTCCCACAGCGTACGGTCGCAATCGAGGATGACCAGCCGGATCGCCACCAGAAGCCTCCACACCGTATTGTAACCACCAGGGAATCCCTCGTCGGAGGCGGAACTAGCACTGCGTCACGATGACCGCCGTCGATCAGCAGCAGTCCGCCGCAGAACAGGAATGGCTGCAGGCCTGGTTGTCCGGGCCATCCCGGACGAGATACTCCGCGCTGCCGCCCCAGGTTGGCGATCCGGCCCCGGAGCTCGAACTTCCGGACACCTCCGGCAGGAAACGGCGGCTGAGTGATTTCTGGCAGGCGAAACCGGCCCTAATACTATTCTTGCGCCATTTCGGATGCAGCTGCTTGGCCGAGCGCTGGGACCAGCTCAAGGGGGACCTTGGTGCATTCGCCGTGGCCGGCGCGCAGGTCGTGGCCATCTGCCAGGGCGAGCCGGAGAGGACGGCCGCCCTGGCAACGCGGCGCGGCTATCCCTTCCCCCTCCTGTGTGATCCCGATCGCCGGGCGTACCACCTCTACGGGCTGCTGGAGGGAACGCCCGCGCAAATCCTTCATGATTTCGCCTGGAAGCCCCAGGACCGGGAGACCGGCGAGAAGATGCTGGCCTCCCGGCGGGGGACCGAGCGGGCGCTGGTGGACAACCCCTGGCAACTCCCCGGCGAGTTCGTCGTCGCAACGTCGGGACGACTCGTCCTCACGCACCGGTATCAGTACTGCGAAGACTTCCCGCCTAAGACCGTGCTGCTGGGAGCAATGGCGGCCGCGGGGCGCCGGTGAGCACGCGGTGGGCCCCGTAACCGTGGACGCGCTGCGCGAACGTATCCTGCAGGATGGCCGTAACCTCGGACGGGGTATCTTGAAGGTCGATAGCTTCCTCAACCACCAGGTGGATCCGCTGCTCATCGATGCGTGTGGTCGCGAACTGGCATGGCGCTTCCAGCACGTCGGCGCCACCAAGGTGCTGACCGCGGAGATCTCAGGGATCGCCCCCGCCGTAACCACAGCCCTGCATCTCCGCGTTCCGCTGGTCTACGCGCGGCGCAGCCGGCCAGTGACGATGCCCGATCAGGTGCTCCTGACCGTCGCCCCATCCCATACCCGCGGGCACATGGTGGAACTAATCGTCTCGCCGGAATATCTCCGGCCCGACGATCGGGTACTCATCGTCGATGATTTCTTGGCGACCGGGCAGACCATCCTCGGCCTGGCCCGGCTGGCTCAGACCGCGGGTGCGGCCGTGGTCGGTGTCGGCGCGGTCATCGAGAAGTCGTTTGAGGGCGGACGGGAGGCGCTGACCCGGCTGGAGGTTCCGGTGGAAACTCTGGCGATCGTCACCGACATGAGCGACGGGAGAATTGTGGTGGCATAACTAAGGGGCCCCCCGACGAAGGAAGCCCCCCGTCGTTCGGTGGGGAACCCGTCCTACGATTTCGGCCTGGCCGACCACACCCAGGCAGCGAGAACGACGTTAATAATGATCGGGACACCGGCGTTACGAAGCGTAAACAGGTGTCCTGCCCATCCCCACAGCAACCACAGCGTACCGATGGCCGTCGCGATCACCACGTGCATCGCGAGACCGCCATACTTGCTCACGTTGCTGGCGATTCCCCACAGCAACACGCCCAGACCCAGGAGCGTGCCCGAAAGCACGCGCAGGACTCCCGCGTCCCCAACCGCATACCCGAAGACGGAACTGACCATCCCCGGCGAAAGCGTGATCAGGCCAAGAAGAAGAATATAGACCGCATTAACGGTGATAGGCGTCCGGAGCTTCTCCAACTCCACCACCTCCATCGAGCAAGTTGGGTAGCTATTTCGGGGAGTTCGTGCGAAGAGCCTGCCCACTCGTGTTTGGCGCGCCCGGAGGGAATCGAACCCCCAACCCCCAGCTTCGAAGGCTGGTGCTCTATCCGTTGAGCTACGGGCGCACCGTGAGTGATTATACACCACAGAAAACCGGGAACGGGAAACGGGAAGCGGGAAGCAGGTCAGGATCACGCTACCGGTGGCGCTTTCGCCTAGCAGACTTCACCCGTTTGGGCTTCGCGGAGAGCTTGGCGAGTAGGCGCACCGACTTACCGGTAACCCGCATCCCATACCGCGCTTTGCGGCGCTTTTGTTCGCGGATTGCGGCATGGCGGTCAGGTTCCTCGTGCGATATCATCACGCGCTGATGTTTCCCGTTTCCCGCTTCCGTCAGTTCGGGTCAGGCCGGCGGATAGCCGACCAAGTTCAGGGTGGCTCGGATCTTCTGCTCGTTGACCTGCGCCGGGTCGAACTGCACTTTGACTTCCTTGGTGACCTCACTGGCCTCCACGGCTGTGACGCCAGGGAGTTTGCGCACCGCGTTCGTCACAGTGTTCACGCAGCCGTCGCAGTGGATTCGGGGAACCTTCAACGTCGCCAGCATCGCCTTCACCTCCATGTGCCCGTGCCGGGATCAAGCCGTGACTGGCCGAAACCATCTCAACCGCAGACTGTTGGTCACAACACTCACCGAACTAAGCGCCATCGCCAGGGCCGCCAGCATCGGATTCAGCAGGATCCCGAAGAGCGGGTAGAGCGCGCCGGCGGCTAGCGGGATCAGGACCACGTTGTAGGCGAACGCCCAGAAGAGGTTCTGTTTGATCGTCCGCATCGTCTGCTTGGACAACGCGATGGCGGTCAGAATCCCCCGCAGATCTTCGCCAATCAACACGATGCCGGCCGACTCGATAGCCACGTCGGTCCCGGCGCCAATCGCCACCCCCAGATCCGCCTGCGCCAGCGCCGGGGCATCGTTTATCCCGTCGCCGACCATGGCCACGCGCCGGCCCGCTGACTGCAATTTTCGTACCTCCTCCGCTTTGTGCTGCGGCAGCACCTCGGCCAGGACATGCTCCACCCCAAGCTGGGCGGCGATGGCCTGTGTGGTGACTCGATTGTCACCGCTGAGCATCACCACGTCCAGCCCCATCCGTCGCAGCGCCTGGACAACATCGCGCGAATGTACCTTCAACGTATCCGCCACGGCGATGACGCCGGCGACCTTCTTGTCGATGGCGACGTAGATCGGCGTCTTGCCTTCGCGGGCCAGCTCGCGGCCGGTTGCCTCAGCGCCGGCCAGCGAGATCTGCCGGTCACGGAGCATCTGCGGATTCCCAACCAGAATCGTCCGTCCGCCGACCGTGGCCTCGATGCCGTGACCCGGGACAGCGCCAAACCGGTCCGGGCGCGTGAGATCGACTGCCTGCTCTGTCGCCCGGCGCACAATCGCTTCACCCAGCGGGTGTTCGGATCCCCACTCGGCGGATCCCGCACCCCGCAGCACATCTACGGCACGAAATCCATCAAACGGAACGACATCAGTGACCGACGGCTGACCGCGGGTCAGCGTTCCTGTTTTGTCCAGGACCACCGTATCGATGCGGTGCGCCGTCTCCAGCGCCTCACCACTCTTGATCAGGACCCCCTGTTCCGCGCCGCGTCCCGTTCCGACCATGATGGCCGTCGGCGTCGCGAGCCCCAACGCGCACGGACAGGCAATGATCAAGACCGCGATGAACGTGACCAGCGCATACGCCAGCGATGGTGCCGGGCCGAACGCCAGCCAGGCCAACAAGGTCAGCGCCGCGACCCCGATCACTGCCGGCACAAAATAACTCGCCACGCGATCGGCCAGCCGCTGGATCGGGGCCTTCGAGCCCTGCGCGTCCTGCACCAGCCGGATGATCTGGGCCAGCACGGTGTCACGCCCCACCCGGGTCGCCCGCAGCGAAAACGCCCCGGTCTTGTTGATGGCCGCGCCGATGACGGTGTCCCCCGGTCCTTTGTCCACCGGCAGCGACTCCCCGGTGAGCATGGACTCGTCGAGGGCCGACTGGCCCTCCTCGACGACCCCGTCCACCGGGACCTTTTCACCGGCCCGCACGACGACGAGGTCACCCACCTGCACGTCCTCGACCGGGATGTCGAGTTCGCGTCCGTCGCGCCGAACGCGCGCAGTCTTGGCTTGGAGGTTGATCAACTTGCGGATGGCTTCCGAAGTCTGGCCCTTGGCCCGCGCCTCGAGGAACCGGCCCATCAGGACCAGTACGATGATGATGGCGGATGTCTCGTAATAGACCTGTGGTTCTACGCCGGCGGCGCTGAACGCGCGCGGGAAAAAGGTCGCCGCGATGCTGGAGCCGAAGGCGGCGCTGGTGCCCACGGCGATCAGCGTGTTCATATCCGTAGCCCGCCGCCGGGCCATTGCCCATGCCCCGCGGTAAAATTGCCAGCCGACCCAGAACTGCACGGGTGTGGCCAGCACCAGCTGAACGTACCAATTCATCAAGATCCCAGGGCTCCAGATCCCCCGGACCCCCATGTGCGCCAGGCTGCCCCACAGGAGGGGGAGGCTCAGCACGGCGCCGGCGATGAGCTTCCGGCGCAGCGCGGCAATCTCTCGCCGGCGAGCCTCGCGCTCGTCATCGTGCACGGCCTCGCCCACCACTTCAAGTGGCTCGTAGCCAGCCTCGCGCACCGCTCGACGCAAATCGGCCACCGGCGTCGTCGCGACCGCCTCGACGGTGGCGCGCTCCATGGCGAGGTTTACTGAAGCGCTGAGCACGCCGTCCACGCCCCGCAGTGCGTGCTCCACCTTGTGCACGCATGAAGCGCACGACATCCCGCGCACGGGAATTTGTACCCTGTTGGTCTGCACATCACGGCCCTGCCCGGACACGTGCGAAATCACAGACGCCCGGACGTCTCAAACACATCGAGGAGTTCCCGGATGGTGTGCTCACGCTCGCGCTGATCCGCAGATCGGATGGCCGTGCTGGCACACGTCTGGAGATGGTCTTCCAGCAACAGCGCATTGACCTTCTCCAGCGCACGCTGGATGGCCACGGTCTGTTTGATGATATCGATGCAGTAGGTCCCATCCTCGACCATCCGGGCCACGCCCCGCACGTGTCCCTCGACGCTGCGCAGGCGGACGGCGGCCTGGGCCCTAACGTGCGCGGTGCCATGCTTGAGGTGGACCTTGGACATCGCCATACAGCGCCTCCCCCAACGCTACCCCCCTCCCCTATGGGGTGGGGTACGTCCCATCATAGCATCACCCCGGGGGTTTCGCATCGCCATCCTACCGGGAGACGCATCCTACCGGGAGACGCCGATCACCTGCACCTCCCGCGCAGCCACCGTGCCGTCGCCGTTGGCTTGCCCGACGATCACGACGCGATCGTTGGCCTGCAGCGCCGCCCAGGACGCCCGGAAGCCGTGGAACCGCGTCCTCGCGCTGATGATGATGATGCGGGTCTCGCCGGTGTCGAGGACAACAATCAGATTCGGCCCGCGCGCCACCACGACTCCGCGGCAGTTGATGTCGCTTCCCTCCACCGTCATCCGGCCTACAGGCGCCGCATCGCGATCACTGGCCTGCGCGGGCAGCACCAGGCAAGCCGCGGTAACCAGTACAATAGGGATAGCGACAAGATGTCGTTCGCACCGGTGTCACCTCCACAGTTGATACGCACCCTGGAGGGCGAGGGTTCCGGAGGGGGACGGAAAAACGTCAACGGCTGCCGCCGAGTGACCCAAGGATCTCTCGGCCTGACGCAGCCGCTGACAGCCGCCCTTGAGAAACCGCCAGCCTTGTACCAGGTGCGGGATCCGGTGGTCTTTGCGTGCACCCAGCGTTGCTATGGTCCTCGTCGAGGCGGGACGTTACTGTAGCATGCGTCCCCTACTCTGTCAAGGAAAGGTCTATGGAGGATGCCGGGCCGGGCATTTCATCGATGTGCTGCGCGCAGGACGGTGGGCGACGGTCATCGTGGTGGCGCTGGCGCTGGCCTGGCCGGTGGGTGCGGCGCCGACGCCTCTGCCGCAGGCCTCGCCCGGCATCGATCAGCTCCGCCAGTTTCTGCAGGCCGTAATCGTTCACATCGATATCGACATGCCTGAGCGGCGCGGCGTCTGCACCGGGTGGGTCGGATGGACCGAATCCGCACGGAGCGCCGTCTATACAGCCGCCCATTGCTTCCAACCGGATGCGCGGTACCGCGTGACGATCGGGACCGAGAATATCCTCTCAGCCGGATTCACCAAGTGGGATGCTCTGGATTTGATGGCGTTGTGGATCCCGCGGGGCCAGCTGCCGGTCTTGCGGGCCTGGAAGCACATGCCGGATACCCCGTTCCGGGCGATGTACATGCTCACCGAGCGCGGCAACGGGTCGCGGCTGATCGAGGTGGACATTCCCCGCGTCTATTCGGAGATCCGATTCGAAAACCGGCCTGCCGCGGTGGCCCTCCCGCTGTACAGTTATCCCGGCACGAGCGGCTCGCCGATCATCGACCTGGCGGACGGCCGGCTCATCGGGATGGTCGTGGGGTACCTCGACGACCGGCCTGACATCGCCGCGGTGGTGCCGGCCCAGTCCATCTACGACGCGCTGATCGCCGCCACCCGATAGCCACAGGCCAGGAGACTCCCGCCAAGGGCAACTCCGTCGCGATCGACCAAATTGCAGCACCGCCACACACCCTCCAGGATCAGGAGAAACAGGGCTAGGGCCCGCTGCCCTCGGGCGGCTGTGGCGGGGTGGTCATGCCCCCGAGCATAGGAGGCGGGGGGTCGGGGGGCCCCCGGTGTCGAAAAGGGTCTTGATTTAGCGCCCGATCCTCTTTAAGAATAATGGTTAGCAGTCGAAGGAGAAGAGTGCTAACTCCCCCGGGGGCCACGGCGGACCAGGGCGGAGACAATCTGCGGGGAGGGTTCATCAATGCCAGCAAAGATCTTGCTGTACGACGAGGAAGCCCGCCGCGCGCTCCAGCGTGGCGTGGAGAAGGTCGCCAGCGCCGTCCGGGTGACGCTGGGCCCAAGGGGCCGCAATGTCGTGCTTGAGAAGAAATGGGGTTCGCCCACCATCACGAAGGACGGCGTCACGGTGGCCAAAGAGATCGAGCTGGAAGACCCCAACGAGAACATGGGGGCGCAGCTCGTGAAGGAAGTCGCCAGCAAGACCAACGATTTGGCCGGAGACGGCACGACCACGGCAACCGTGCTGGCCTGGGCGATCGTGCGGGAGGGCTTGAGGAACGTCGCGGCCGGCAGCAACCCGATGCTCCTCAAACGAGGCATCGATAAAGCGGTTGATGCTGTGGTGGACGAGTTGAAGAAGATCTCCATTACGATCGAGGGCAAGCAGGACATTGCCCACGTCGCCGGCATTGCGGCCAACGATACCGACGTCGGGGAGATCATCGCCGATGCCATGGAGAAGGTCGGGAAGGACGGCGTGATCACCATCGAAGAGGGCAAAGGGATCGAGACCACCGTCGAGGTGGTCGAGGGCATGCAATTCGACCGTGGCTACATTTCACCGTACTTCATCACCGACCCCGACAAGATGGAGTGCGTGCTCGAGGAACCCTACATCCTCCTGACGGAGAAGAAGATCAGCGCGGCGCGTGACATCGTCCCGATCATGGAGAAGGTCATCCGCTTCGGGAAGCCGCTGGTGGTCGTCGCCGAGGACGTGGAGGGTGAGGCACTGGCCACGCTGGTCGTGAACAAACTGCGCGGCGTGCTGCAGAGCGTCGCCGTGAAGGCGCCAGGCTACGGCGATCGACGCAAGGCGATGCTGCAGGACATGGCCGTGCTCACCGGCGCGAAAGTGATCTCCGACGATATTGGCATCAAGTTCGAGTCGGTGGAGATAGACATGCTCGGCCGGGCGGAGAAGGTCAAGGCCGACAAGGACGACACCACGGTCATCGGGGGCAAGGGGGACCGTAAAGACATCCAGGGCCGTATTGCTCAGATCAAGAAGGAGATCGAGGACACGACCAGCGACTACGATCGCGAGAAACTGCAGGAACGGCTGGCCAAACTGTCCGGCGGCGTGGCGGAGATCAAGGTGGGCGCGGCCACCGAGACAGAGATGAAGGAGAAGAAACACCGCTTCGAGGACGCGCTCAACGCGACCAAGGCGGCCGTCGAGGAAGGTGTCGTCCCGGGCGGCGGGACTGCGTACATCCGGGCGCTCCCCGCGCTTGACAAGATCGAGGCCGAGGCAGATGAGGCCATCGGTGCGAACCTGGTACGCAGGGCGCTGGAGGAACCGGCCCGGCAGCTGGCGGCCAACGCCGGCGTGGAAGGTAGCCTCATCGTTGAGCGGTTGAAGCGGGAGAGCGGCCGCACCGGCTACGATGTGGCTAAAGGTGAGTTTGCTGACATGATCAAGGCGGGGATCGTCGACCCCACCAAGGTGACCCGCCTGGCATTGCAGAATGCCGCGTCAGTCGCCGGGTTGCTCTTGACCACCGAGGCCATCGTCGTCGAGAAGCGGGAGAAGAGGAAGGCGGCCATGCCGGCCCCCGGCGGCGGCATGCCGGAGGACGAATTCTGAAGACGGCATCGGGAAACGGGAAGCGGGAAGCAAAGCAACTGTAGAGAATCAACGGGCCGTCGAAACCTGACGGTCCGTTGATCTTATTCAGGTGAAGCATTCCTTGGGCTGTGCCACCGGAACCGTTACCCGTTACCCGTTTCCGTCGGTTAGTGTTTGGCCTCCTTCGCCATCTTCAACACTTCTTCGCGGGTGATGGTCTTGCCGTGAGCGGCGCGCATGTGCTCTTGCGCCTTGCGGACCATCTCCTCGTCGGAATCCGCGTGGGTCATGTGTCCGCACTCACACGTCAGATGCTTGTGCATGGTCTGCTCCCCTCTAGGATGTGACGGCGCCCGCCGACGCCGAGGACACCATCTTCGCGTACTTGGCCATCGCCCCTGTCGGATAGCGCGGCGCCGGCGGCGTCCAGCGCGCCCGCCGGGACTTCAGTTCCTGCTCGCTGAGCTCTGCGTCCAGGCGGCGGCCCTGTGCATCGATGACGATGGTGTCGCCGTCGCGCAGCAGCGCAATCGGCCCACCCTTCGCCGCCTCGGGCGCCACATGGCCGACCATGAACCCGTGCGTCGCACCTGAGAACCGCCCGTCGGTGATCAAGGCCACCGACTCACCGAAACCCGCCCCGACCAGCGCCGCCGTCACGGCCAGCATCTCCCGCATTCCCGGACCGCCCATCGGCCCTTCATACCGGATGACGATGACGTCGCCGGCGTTGATCGTCTTCCGCCGGATGGCGTCGAAGGCATCCTCTTCACTGTCGAACACGCGCGCCGGGCCGCGGTGGCGCAGGCGCTCATGGCCAACCAGTTTGACCACGGCCCCCTCGGGCGCCAGGTTCCCCCGCAGGATAGCGATGCCGCCCGACTTCTTCAGTGGGTTCGAAAGCGGTCTGATCACTTCTTGCCTGGGGGTCTCCTTCGCCTGCGCCGCTTCTTCGGCCATCGTTTTGCCGGTCACGGTGAGCGCATCGCCGTGCAGGAGGCCCGCGTCCAGCAACCGCTTGGCCAGCACCCGCATGCCGCCGGCCCGGTAGAGGTCGACGGCTACGAACCGGCCGCCCGGCTTGAGGTCGGCGAGGATGGGTGTGCGGGCCGAGATCCGGTCGAAATCGTCCAACGTCAGCTCGATCCCGGCCTCGCGGGCCACGGCCAGCAGATGGAGCACCGCGTTGGTCGACCCCCCTGATGCCGCCACCGCCGTGATGGCGTTCTCCAAGGATTTCGTGGTGATGATCTGGCGTGGCCGGAGTTCACGCTGCAGGAGATCCATGACCAGGCGGCCCGCCGACTCGACGACCGCCGCCTTCCGCGAGTCGACCGCGGGCACCTCGTTGGTGCCCATCGGCGAGATGCCCATCATTTCGAAGGCCATCGCCATCGTGTTGGCGGTGAACTGACCGCCGCAAGCGCCGGGCCCGGGACAGGCGACGGCTTCAAGCCGTCGCAGGGACTCCAGGCTGGTCTTGCCGGCGTGGTACGCGCCGACCGCTTCGAAGACATCCTGGATGGTGACGGCCCGGCCTTCGAACTCACCCGGCATGATGGATCCGCCGTAGACCATCAGGGCCGGCAGGTCCAGGCGCGCGAGAGCCATGACGGTGCCTGGGATTGTCTTGTCGCACCCGGAGATGGCCACGAGGCCGTCCAGCGAATACCCTCGGGCCACGAGCTCAATCGAGTCGGCGATGATCTCCCGGCTGACCAGAGAGGTCCGCATCCCCTCCGTGCCCATGCTGATGCCGTCCGAAATCGCGATGGTGTTGAACTCTACGGGGGTCCCGCCAGCCGCCCGTACGCCAGCCTTCACCTGCTCCGAGACGCCGCGGAGGTGGGAGTTGCAGGGCATCATCTCGATCCACGTGTTGGCGATACCGATCAGGGGTTTGCGTAGATCGTCTTCGGTGAATCCGATGGCGTAGAAATAGGAACGCGCTGGGGCCCGGTCCGGGCCCTCCAGCATGCGGGCACTGCGAGATCGCACGGTTGTCGGCATGATCCGATCCCCTGGCGTCAGACCCCTTTCTTCGGGGTCTGACCCCTTTGAAATGCGGCACGTTTCTTCGGGGTCTGACCCTTTTGAAGTGCGGCGCGGGCGGCGGGGCGACCGGTGGCCGCCGGCGCACCGCCAACTTCCTCGACGATATGATCCCCCACCTGCGCGGTCGTCGCTCCTCCCCCGAGATCGGGGGTGCGGATCCCGGCCTCCAGGACGCGTTCCACCGCAGTCTCCACCGCCGCGGACGCGTCCTCGCGACTGAGGGAATGGCGCAGCATCATCGCCACGCTGAGGATCGCCCCGATCGGGTTGGCAATCCCCTTCCCCGCGATATCCGGCGCAGAACCATGTACGGGCTCGTAGAAGAACGGTGGGTGGTCCCCGAGGCTGGCGGACGGGAGCAGCCCCAGCGAGCCCACAACCGCGCCGGCCTCATCGCTGAGGATGTCGCCGAATGTGTTCTCCGTTACGATGACGTCAAACATCCCGGGGGCGCGGATGAGCTGCAGGGCACAGGTATCGACCAGGAGATGCTCCAGGGTGACATCGGGAAACTCGCGCCGCACAGACTCGACGGTCTGCCGCCAGAGCCGCGATGTTTCCAGCACATTGGCCTTATCCACCGAGGTCACCTTCCGGCGGCGCCCGCGGGCCATCGCGAACGCCACCCGCGCCACCCGTCCAATCTCCTCAGTAGAGTAGCGCATCGTGTCCACGGCGCTGTCCTGGGTCCGGCCGCGGGGCTGGCCGAAGTACAGACCGCCGAGCAGTTCGCGGACGATGAGCAAGTCCGTGCCGGCGGCGACCTCTGGCCGTAACGGTGACACCGCGCCGAGCGACGCGGACAGCCGCACCGGGCGGAGGTTGGCGAAGACGCCGAGCGCGCGGCGCAGCTGCAGCAGGCCGGCCTCAGGTCGCGCTGGACCAGGCAGGCGGTCCCACTGGGGACCACCCACTGCGCCCAGCAGTACCGCGTCAGCGCGCAGGCATGACTGCAGGGTGACGTCGGGAAGCGGCGTCCCCGTCGCGTCGGTGGCCGCTCCCCCGATTGGCAGCTCCGTGAACCCCAGGGAGAGGTGAAAGCGGACTGCTACCGCCTGCAGAACCTTGACCGCTTCGCGGATGACCTCGGGGCCTATCCCGTCCCCGGGGAGAAGGACAACCCGGACCTCACCGGGCACGGCTGTCAAATGAATCCTGGATGCGTTCGATCACCCAGTCGGTGTCCTGAGCATCCTGCCCTCCCGGCCGACGCGGCTCTGCGAGTGCGTCGGTCAGCACCTTGAACAAGGACTCCAGATGCTCCCGGCCTGCGGACTCCATCTCCTCCGACCTCCCCTACAGGTTACTGCCGTTCCCGCGCGAGCTCCGCGCGGACATATCCCACGATGCCTCCGGCCGTCAGCAATCGCAGCATGAACTCCGGGACCGGCGTCCCCTTGTACGCCTCGCCGCGGGTCACGTTGCGGATCACCCCGGTCGCCAGATCCACGTCAAGCTCGTCGCCCTCAGACACGCGGGCCTGGACGTCCTGGCATTCCACTACCGGCAGGCCAATGTTGAAGGCGTTGCGATAGAAGATGCGGGCGAACGACACCGCCACGATGCAGGAGATCCCCACTCCCTTGATGGCAATCGGCGCGTGCTCCCGGGAACTGCCTTGCCCGAAATTCTCCCCGGCCACCAGCACGTCGCCCGGCGCGATGCGTTGCCGCAGCGACGGGTCGAGATCTTCAAAGACGTATTTGGCCAGTTCCGCCGGGTCGGTCGTCACCAGGTACCGGGCCGGAATGATGACGTCGGTATCGATATGGTGCCCCACCGTGTGCGCCTTGCCTCGAATCGCCATGGCCGTCTACACTGGCACCGGGTCGCGCACGACCTCGTCGGGATGCACGAGTTTGCCCGCCACCGCCGCGGCGGCCGCCACCGCTGCGTTGCTGAGATACACCTTGCTGCCGCGATGTCCCATCCGGCCTACGAAATTGCGACTGCTGGTGGACACACACACCTCCCCGTCGGCCAGGACCCCCATGTGCCCGCCGATGCATGGTCCGCATGTAGAGGTGCTGAAGGCCGCGCCCGCGTCGAGAAAGATCTGCACCAGCCCCTCGTCCAGCGCCTGGCGGTAGACGGCCGGGGTCGCGGGGATGACCAGCAGCCGGGTGCGGGGATGCACCTTCCGCCCGGCCAGGACCCTGGCCGCCAGGCGCATGTCTTCGATGCGCCCGTTGGTGCAGGTGCCGATGAAGCACTGGTCCACCTTCACGCCCCCTACCTCCCGCACCGACACGACGTTGCCGGGAGAGGCCGGCGCCGACACGACCGGATCCAGGGTGGACACGTCGACCTCGCGCACATCCACGTAGCTCGCGCCGGGGTCGCTCCGGTAGACGGTGATCGCCCGGCGAGCACGGGGTCGTATCCATTCCAGCACCACATCGTCGGCCTCCATAATGCCGTTCTTCGCCCCGGCCTCAACGGCCATGTTTGTGATCGAGAACCGCTCGTCCATCGTCAGGTGTGTCAGGGTATCGCCGCAGAACTCCATCGCGCCATACCGGGCGCCGTCCACGCCGATCTCGCCGATGACTTTCAGGATCAGATCCTTCCCCGTCACCCATGGCCGCGGCCGCCCGTGGAAGACAAACTTCATCGACTCCGGGACGCGCAGCCACAACCGGCCCAGAGCCATCGCAGCGGCGAGGTCGGACGAGCCGACGCCTGTCGAGAACGCCCCCAGCGCGCCGTGATTGCACGTGTGGGAGTCTGCGCCGACGAAGACATCCCCCGGCACAACGTAGCCCAGTTCGGCCAGCAGGACGTGGGCGATCCCTGAACGTCCGACGTCGAAGAAGTGCGGCAGGTTGTGCCCGTCGACAAAGTCCCTTGTGATCTTGCACTGCTGCGCCGAGGCGATGTCTTTGTTGGGGACGTAGTGATCGAAGACAAAGGCGACCCGGTCAGGATCAAAGACCTGCGCGACGCCCATCTTCTCGAACTCCTTGATCGCCAGCGGCGCGGTGATGTCGTTGGCGAATAGGAAGTCGACCGTGCAGTCAATGAGCTCGCCCGGATGGACCTCGGGCCGGCCGGCGTGGGCCGCCAGGATCTTCTCCGTCATCGTCATGGCCATGGCTATGACATCCCCCTCTTCGTCATTGCGAGGAGCCCCTCGACGCAGCTCGGGGCAGGCTCCGCGACGAAGTGACGGAGTCATCGCGAGGCCCCGGAGGGGCCGTGGCGACCTCTTCCTCACCCGCAACGACAGCGGACCGACCCCTAGGCTGGCGCGCCAGGATCTTGTTGACCGCGGCCAGGTACGCGCGGGCGCTGGCCTCTAACACATCGGTGCTGCTGGCGCGTCCGACGGAGAGGTCCCCCTCCCAGCGCAACTTCACCACGGCCTCGCCGACCGCATCGGCGCCGCCCGCCGCCGCGCGCACCGTGTAGTCCACCAGGTCCGGCCGTATGCCGACACCCGACGCAATCGCGTCGAACAGCGCGTCCACGGGGCCGTCCCCCGACGCCGTCCGTTCCTCCTCCGCCGTCCCTCGGGCCACCCGCACCGTGGCGATGGGCCTTCGGTCGGTGCCGGTGGTCACCGCGAACCGAACCAGTTCCCAGGTCCGCGGGAAGACGACAAACTGCTCCTCGACCAGCGCGATGACCTCTTCCTGCAGCACCGTCTTCTTCCGGTCGCAGACCTCTTTGAAGCGGGCAAAGGCGCGTTCCAGTTCGTCGGCGCCCAGCCGGATGCCGGCGTCCTGCAGGACTTTCTCGAAGGCGTGCCGGCCGGAGTGCTTCCCCAGGACCAGCCGGTTAGTGGGAAGGCCGATCGACGCGGGCGTCATGATCTCGTACGTCCGCCGGTCCATCAGCACCCCATGCTGGTGAATGCCGGCCTCGTGGGCGAAGGCGTTCGCCCCCACAATGGCCTTGTTCGGCTGCACATCGATCCCCGTGAAGGCGCACAGCAACCGGCTGGTGGGGTAGATCTGTGTCGTGTCCACGCGCGTGACGTACCCCATCGCCTCCCGCCGCGTGCCCAGGGTCATAATCACTTCCTCCAGCGCGACGTTGCCTGCCCGTTCCCCGATGCCGTTGATTGTGCCCTCCACCTGCCTGGCGCCGGCCGCTACACCCGCCAAGGTGTTGGCGGTGGCGAGACCCAGGTCGTTGTGGCAGTGGACGCTGACGGTAATGCGGTCCATCCCCGGCACACGCTCGCGCAATGACCGCACCAGCGCGCCAAACTCCTCCGGCAGCGCGTAGCCGACGGTATCGGGGATGTTGATGATGGTAGCGCCGGCGCGGATGGCCGCTTCAAACACGCGGCACAGGAAATCGACGTCCGACCGGGTGGCGTCTTCTGCGCTGAACTCGACTTCGCCGACCAGGGTCCGGGCGTGCGCCACCGCCCGCTGCGCCGTCTCCAGCACCTCGTCGGGGGACATCCGCAGCTTGCGGGCCATGTGGATGGGCGATGTGGCGATAAACGTGTGCACGCGCGCCCGTTCCGCCGGCCGGACCGCCTCGGCGGCGGCCTCGACGTCCTTCGGATTCGCCCGGGCTAGCCCGCAGATGACCGGTCCGCGCACCCCGGCCGCGATGCCCCGTACCCCTTCGAACTCTCCGGGCGAGGAAATGGGAAACCCGGCCTCGATGACATCGACGCCGAGCCGCGCGAGCTGCCGCGCCATCTCCAGCTTTTCCTCTGGCCACATGGAAAAACCGGGCGACTGCTCGCCGTCGCGCAGGGTCGTATCAAAGATGAAGACTCTGTCGGCCATGAGACGCCTCAGGGCGTACCGACTGGCTGCTTGGTCCCTTTGCGGGACAGCCAGGGCATCATCGCCCGCAGCCGCCGGCCTACGTCTTCAATCGGGTGCGCCTGCTCCTGCTTGCGCTGCTCCTTGAAGTTCGGCCGCCCGGCCTGGTTCTCGCTCACCCACTCCCGGGCAAACGTCCCATCCTGCACCTCACGCAGAATCCGTTTCATCTCGGCGCGCACCCGGTCGCTGATCACCCGGTGGCCGCGGCTGTAGTCGCCGTATTCGGCGGTATCCGACACAGAGTACCGCATGTAGGACAGCCCGCCCTCGTACATCAGATCCACGATCAGCTTCATCTCATGCAGGCACTCGAAGTAGGCAATCTCCGGCTGGTAGCCTGCCTCGACGAGGATGTCGAAGCCCGTCTTGATCAGGCTGGAAATCCCACCGCACAGCACGGTCTGCTCGCCGAACAGATCGGTTTCGGTCTCTTCCTTGAACGTGGTTTCGATGACCCCGGCTTTCGTGCAGCCGACCGCGCGGCCGTAGGCCAGGGCGGTCTCCTTCGCGTGTCCCGTCACATTCTGGTGCACGGCCAGCAGCCCGGGCACCCCCACGCCTTCCACGAACAACTCCCGCATGCGATGGCCCGGCGCCTTCGGCGCGATCATCACCACGTCCACCGTGGGAGCAGGGACGATCTGTCCGAAGTGAATATTGAACCCGTGGGCAAAGAGGAGCGCGGCCCCGGGCCGCAGCGCCGGACCAATTTCCTGCTCATAAATGCTTCGCTGCACGTGGTCCGGCGCGAGCATGGCCACCAGGTCGGCCTTCGCCGCGGCATCACCAACGGTGGCGACCCGAAACCCGTCCCCTTCGGCCTTGGCCCAGGACGGGCTGCCCCGGTACAAACCGACGACGACGCTCACACCGCTGTCCCGAAGGTTCTGGGCATGGGCGTGGCCCTGGCTGCCGTAACCGATGACGGCCACGGTTTTCCCCCGCAGCGGCTCCAGCGACGCATCCTTGTCGTAGTAGATGGTGGCCATTAATATCCCCCCGACACTTTGTCATTGCGAGGCCCGAAGGGCTGAAGCAATCTCCGTGACCAGGGGATCGCCACGGCCCCTGCGGGGCCTCGCGATGACGCGGTCTACGCCCGCGTCACGTGTTCTGTGATCCCCGCACGAGGGTGACCTGGCCTGTGCGGGCCATCTCCCGGATGCCGTATTTGGTCAGCAGGGTGACAAAGGCGTCGACTTTCTCGCCCCTGCCGGTGACTTCCAGCGTCATCGTCTTGTCGGTGAGGTCCACCACGCTGGCGCGGAAGACGTTGGCGATCTCCATGATCTCCAGCCGTGTCCCCGGTGTGACATTGACCTTGATCAGCGCCAGCTCGCGATCGACCGCTGGGGTGCTGTCCAGCGACGTCGCCCGAAGCACTTCGACCAGCTTGCGCAGTTGCTTGGCAAACTGCTCCGTACGCTCCGGCGCCGTGTCCACCACGATCGTCATCCGGGAGATGCTCGGATCCTCTGTGGGCCCAACAGACAGGCTGTGGATGTTCACACCCCGCCTGCGGATCAGTCCCGCCACACGCACCAGCACCCCCGGTGCATTCTGCACCAGCACCGAGATGGTGGCCGCGTGTTGCAGGTCAGTCATCCAGGATCATCTCCGCCACCGACTGCCCGGACGGAATCATCGGCAGGCAGTTCTCCTCCGGGTCGCAGAGGATGTCGACCACGCACGGCACACCTTCCGTGGCCAGCGCGGTGCGCAGGGCCCCCTCAACCTCTTCGGGCCGCTCGACGCGGATGCCGCGTGCGCCGTAGGCGTCGCCCAGCTTGGCGAAGTCAGGGTTGCGCAGGATGGATGATGAGAAGCGGCCGCGGTAGAAGAACGACTGCCACTGCCGGACCATGCCGAGCGCGCCGTTGTTGAGGATGAAAATCGGCAGGCTCAGCCGATGCTCCACCGCGGTAATCAGGTCCTGCATGGTCATCTGGAACCCGCCGTCACCCACCAGGGCCAGGACCTGCTTGTCCGGACGCGCGAACTTGGCGCCCAGGGCGGCCGGGAAGCCGAAGCCCATGGCCCCCAGCCCGCCGGAAGAGATGAAGGTGCGGGGTTCGCGGCACTTGTACCACTGGGCCATCCACATCTGATGCTGGCCGACGTCGGTGGCCACAATGGCCTGCCCGCCGGTCAGCCGGTTGAGCAGGTCACAGACATACTGGTGGCTGATGCGACCATCGCGCTGCCGGTAGCGGAACGGATACTTCTCCCGCCACTCCTCAATTTGTTTCCACCACGCCTCAATCTTCGGGGCACGCACCAACGGCACGAGCGCAGCCAGCACCCGCTTGGCGTCGCCAACGATGGGGATGTGCGCCGGCTTGTTCTTCCCAATCTCGGCCGGGTCGATGTCGATATGGATGAACCGGGCGTGAGGGGCAAAATCCTTGAGCCGGCCGGTGACGCGGTCGTCGAAGCGCACCCCCACCGCCAGAATGACGTCGGCGCGGTTGATGGCCCAGTTGGCAAAGGCGCTGCCGTGCATGCCGAGCATGCCCAGACAGCGCGGGTGTGTCTCATCCATCGCCCCCTTGCCCATCAGCGTGAGCGCGACAGGGATGCCGGTCCGGTCGGCCAGCGCCGTGAGCTCAGGCGTGGCCCCGCTGCTGAGGATGCCCCCTCCGGCGTAGACGATGGGGCGCTCCGCCGCGGACAGCGCCTCGGCCGCCTCGGCGATCTGGCTGGGGTTGCCGTCTAGCACCGGCCGGTACCCCGGGAGCGCGGGCTCCTCATCGAAATCCGGCTCGCACAGTTCCTGAGACACGTCGCGCGGGATATCTACCAGCACCGGGCCAGGCCGCCCGGTTCCGGCCAAGTGGAACGCCGCGCGGACGGCGTTGGGGATATCGACCGCACGCATCACGAGCGTGTTGTACTTGGTGATGGGCATGGTAATACCGGTGACGTCGGCTTCCTGGAAGGCATCGTTGCCGATCACCGGCCGCGGCACCTGCCCCGTGATCGCAACCACCGGGACGGAATCCATCATCGCGTCGGTGAGCCCGGTGATGAGGTTCGTAGCGCCGGGGCCCGACGTCGCTGTGCACACCCCCACGCGGCCGGAAGCGCGCGCGTATCCCACGGCCGCATGGGCGGCGACCTGCTCATGGCGGACGAGAATATGATGGATATCCTGCGCATCGTACAGCGCGTCATAGATTGGAAGCGACGCGCCGCCCGGGTGGCCGAAGAGGACCTCGACACCTTCCCGCCGGAGCGACTCCACAAGCGTCTGCGCGCCGTTCATCTGGCGGGACCGCACGGCCGGAGCCGGCGGTTTTGAGGCCGTGATCTGGCGAGCCATCATCCCTCACCTCGCGAAGAAGCCGATAAAAAATACAGACCGCGGGCCCACCCTAAGGGCGGATGCTCCGCGGTACCACCTTAGTTCCCGCCAACAGAGTTGAAGAGTCCGAAAGTTGAAGAGTTGGATCCAACTTTCCAACTCTCCAACTTTTCAACCTCTGTCAGAGGGCTCTCAGCCCGATCACGGGGGGATCCGGCGGCGCCTACCTCAGTCGGCACCACGGCTTGGGGACGAGTTCGGCGGCCGTTTGCTACCGGTTCCCAGAACTCCCGGTTTTCTTGAAAAGCAACCGGCTGCCTACTACTTCCCCGCCTCGCCTTGCGGCGTACGATGAAAAAGCCTGAGCGATAGATTCTTGAGGAACCTATCCCTCAGGCTTTTCCCCTGACGGTGTAGCGGCCCCGAGGACCGCCTGCGCCGCTCGGACCAACCGGCCCTTGTGGGAGCCGTGGAACCCTAGGCGCACTTCCTCGTGCTATTGAGGGCTTTTTAAGGACGTTAGCAAAGGCGCGGCCGGATGTCAACCCCTGAAAGTCACGCGGGGACGAGTCGGGGGCGGAACCTCACACGCGCCCCATCCGTCAAGGACAATAGGAATGCCGCGCGAAGGAGTCACCACGGCCATGACACGTGGTCTTCACACGCGCTTGCTCATCTGCATCGGAATCGTCGCGGGGGCACTGCTTCCGGTCTCTGCGCAAAGTGGTACTGACGTCCCGTTTGTCACGATCGCTGCGGGAACGGTCTCCGGGATTCGCCATCTTGTTCACGTCATCATCCGGGATCAGCCTGCCTGGGAAAGTCTGTGGCGCCGCCACTCGGGTTCAATGGTAGCTCCACCCGTGGACTTCAGCCACAGTATGGCGATTGCTGTATTTGCCGGAGAGTTCACCGAGCCAGCGGCCTTGACGATCGTGCGAATTCGTCGCGAAGGCAACCGGCTGGTCGTTCTGTACCGATCGGGTCCGACGCGTCCGGCGCTGGATGGCGCAAGTACCGTCCCGGTAACGCCGTTTCACATTGTCAGGACAGCCCGCGCGATGCTGACGGTCACGTTTTCCGAGATCAACACGCCCCCAGTCGTGGTGCCGCCACCCTGACGTGTACGCGTGCTGTGGGCCTCGCGCAGATTTGCCGCCCGAGGCCCACAGCCTCTCTGTCCTTAATGCTTCCCCGCGGGGAAGAAGGCGAAGTACATGTCCTCATCAACGGCGCCGTCTCGGCCTCGGGTATCCCCCCAGACGATCCCCGCGCCGAAGCTGTTTGCGTCGATGCCCATATAATCGCCGAGGAATCCCGCTTGCAGCGGGTTGTTTGCGACGACCAGATTGGGCATTGAGGCTGTCGTGATGCGGTGGTACGCGAACGTTGCACCCTGGTCGCGAGTGACGGCCAGGGTAATGTCGTTGCAGCCCGTGAACTCGCAGTCGCCATAGTGCCGGTCGTAGTAGGCGACGTACAGCGTTCCGTCGGGTCCCATCGCGTTCCACGGTTGCCACTGGGCGCTCGGACCAAACTGGATGGCTGGCGTCACGTCGATTGGACTCCCCCACGTCGTCCCTCCGTTCGTCGAAACGGCAAGGAAGACGTCGTTGTTGCATGGAGGGACAGAAGTCGCAGTGCTGCCCGTGTTGCAGGGAGGCCCGCCGTTCCGGAAGTCGGCCCAGGTCACGAACAACCGCGAAGGATTGGTGGGATCGACCCGGCCGGTGATGGAGGTGATTTCCGGCACGCGATAGCCGTTGGGCGGCAAGCAACGCCTCCCCCCGGGGCAACCCGTGACTGGGTTCGACCCGGTTTGCCGCGGATGCGTCCCGATGAGATCCGCGACCTTGACAGGCGACGTCCAGTTGGCCACGGTCAGACAGTCGGCTGAGCCCGGGCATTTCACCATCACAATCTGGTTGATCCCGACTCCTGGCGTGTTCGTATTTCCAAAGAACACGTACAGCGTTCCATCGGGCCCCACCTCTGGCCAGGATCCCTGGTTATCGTTACAGGGGCCAGCGACGGGGGACGTGCAGATGGCGAGGTTCGAGCCATCTATCTCAACGCCAGGCGACCAGGTGGCTCCACCGTCGGTAGATTGCGAGAAGTAGATCGGGCTATGCCCGCCGCTGAAACGGGTCCAGGTCACGTAGACATTGTTCTTCTTCGGGCTCCCCGGGTTGCGGTCTGCGTTGATAAATTCCTTGTCGTTGGCGACCGTCGGGTCGGTGTCAGTGGCGACGACTCCAAGCGGGAGCGTCCTGTACGTTTGAAACGTGATGTTTGCTGGAGAATGGAAGAACGATCCGCCAAATTCCTTGTTGGATTTGGCCACAACGATCGCATTCGCGGCTGCGACGGCGTCGAAGATAATGCACGTGAAGTACGCGTTCCCGTCAGCATCAAAGGTGATGGCGGGATCGCTGCCCGCGTCAGCAACGTGCCCGTCAAGCAGCATAAACTGCCAGAACGGCGGGGTCATATCCCCCCACGTCCGGCCCCGATCAAACGAGAAGTCGATGCCGCAGTGGTTGAATCCAAGGCGGCTGTCGTTCTGACCCGCGACAATATTATCAGGATCCGTGGGGTTGAAGACGATGAACTCCTCGGCCTGCCGGCGCAAGGAGCAGTCCTGGCTCGCCTTGACGTTCTTGAACTCGCCGGGGAAGGAACTGCTGCACCCGACCGTTCGCTTGGGTCCAGACGGACCTGCCCTACCAGGCTGGACGCTCAGCCTGTCCGTCATTTCGCGATATGTGGTGACAACACCACCGGACACTCCCGGCTGTTTGAGCGAGCCCTCGGCAAGGCCGAGTTCCACCTGCGCTTCATGTTCCAGGATCTGGTTCGGCGTTGGAAGTTGTTGCTGCGATGACACCTGCTGCATGCTGCTGAACGACAGCAGTGCCCCGAAGGCAAGCGCCATCAAGATCGATGTGCTGACCCGCAATCGCCGCAAAGTGCTCCCCCCTTTGCACCAGCAGATTTACCTGTCATCTAGCCCGAGCCGTTCTCACCCCTTCCCTACACAACGATACGAATAGTTCACCATGGAAATAGAGGCTCCCAAGACATCATGCGCAAAAACATTCTCAGGGGGTGCCCATTTGTTCGACCGTGACCAGCAGGATTCCTACCGCCGGGGCGGGGCTGGCTCATCAACAACGAGAGACCGGCCGGCGGCCGGTCTCTCGTTCAAACAAACTGTCAACGCGGTCTCTACACCCCTTGTGGGCTTCTACTGTCCGATGGTCTTGAGCGCTTCACCAAGCATATCGGCGACCTTCGACGCTCCCGCTTTGACCTGAGCGAGATCCGTCAGCTT
>VBAI01000011.1 GCA_005882295.1 Candidatus Segetimicrobium genomatis
CGATCACGCTCTCTTCGTTGATTTGCCCATCCGCCACCCGGAACGCCCGGATGTCCGGTGCGTCCCGTTTCGCCAGCGACACGATCACATACATGGCATCCGGATAGAAGGCCTTAGCCACATCCGTCCGCGACGGGTACGCGGCTGTGTGTGTATGAGAGTGATAGATTCCCACGAGGTCCAGTTCGGCGGCCTCCATGTCTTTGAAGGCGGCGAGCTGCTCTTTAGGATCCATCAAGTACGTATACGGGCTGTGGTCGACGTTCGTGCCCGGATAGACCCGTTCCACCCGGCCGTTACGCCCGGCCAGCAAGCCGCAGCACTCATTCGGGGCTTCCTCCTGGGCGTGCGTGATGAGTGCCTTGGCCTGGTCCCGACTCAATTCCAGCACCGTCATCCTCAACTATATAGCAGAAAACGGCCCAAATCAAAGGCAGTGCGTGAATCCACGGCGATATGTCATCGCGAGGCCCGAAGGGCCGTGGCGATCTCCTTCCTCACATCGTCATCGCGAGCGCAGCGAAGCGATCTCCTCTCAGATGGAGATTGCCACGGGGCTTCGCCCCTCGCAATGACAAGGCCGCCCGCACGTTATCTCCACAAGGCCGTCGACAGATACCGGTCCCCGCCATCAGGGCAGACAACCACGATGACGCCTTCGTTCAGCTCAGCCGCCACTTCCAGTGCGCCGGCCACCGCCGCTCCCGACGATTGTCCCACCAGCAAGCCTTCTTCCCGCGCCAGGCGCCGGGCGACTGCGTAGGCGGTCTCGGTGCGCACCGGGATCTTACGTTGATGCACCGACGGATCGTAAATTCCCGGCACGATGGCACTGGCCATGTGCTTCAATCCCTCGATGCCGTGCAGGGCGCCCGCGGGCTCGACAGCCATAATCTGCACGCTGGGCACCAGTTCGCGCAGGCGCCGGCCGGCGCCAACGATGGTGCCGCTCGTGCCCAGGCCGGCGACAACGTGCGTCACGCGCCCCTCCGTCTGGGCAAAGATTTCCGGGGCGGTCGTCTCATAGTGCGCGCGGGGATTGCTGAGATTATTGTACTGATCCGCGTAGAAGTAGCGGTCACCGCCGTGTTCCGCCAGACGGCGCGCCACCAGGATCGCCCCATCGGATCCTTCCAGCGGATCGGAGTACTCGACCTCGGCGCCGTACGCGCGGAGGATGTGCTTGCGCTCCTCGCTGACGTTGCCGGGCACGACCAGATGCACGCGGTACCCCCTGGCGGCGCCGATCATCGCGTAGGCGATGCCGGCGTTGCCCGATGAGGAATCGAGAATGGTTCGATCCGGCCCCAGGCGCCGGTCCCGTTCGGCGTCGAGGATGATCTGACGGACCGGCCGGTCTTTTACCGATCCGCCGGGGTTGAACCACTCGGCCTTGACATACATTTCCACGTGTCGCGGCAGGTCCCGGGTCACCCCGGTGAGACGGAGCAGCGGAGTGTTGCCGATGGCGTCGATGAGCGACGAACTATTCACTCGTCGAACAGGAACGATGACTCTGGATAGTACCGTATTCGATTTTCGAGGAGGCGTCGGTGGATCTCGTCGGCGAGCCAGCGATTCTTCGGCTCGATCTCGCCTGGCGAGGTGAGCACATCGAGCGGGAGGTTCACGCGCAGGGCACGGCCTGGGATCAGGTGACGCGTGATGCCGGCGGGCAGCTTGACCGGCGCGCGGGAGATCTCAAGGATGTCGCGCTTGGTGAAGGCGGGAAACACGACCACGGCCGCGACGGACCCGTACTCTTCCCTCAGCGCCTCCAGATCCGCGCTCATCACCCGGTAGATCCGGTTCGTGGTTTTGTATGCGTCCACCACGGCCGCCAGGGTCTCGGCCAGGGAATGGCGGGCAGACGCGGACACCTCGACGGCTCCGCCTGATGTGATCACATAGCAGCCGCTGGACCGCTCGGGTGGGCGGCGCGAGGCCTCGGCCGGGCTGATGTCCCGGATGGAAAGCCCCCTGGCGCGCAAGAGCCCAGGCAGGTCGACCGGCTGCGCGAGGAGGTGACACCAGACGTCCAACCTGACGGCAGGATCTTCGTACTCGACCACCTGGAGGAGTACCGCGGGCGCTTCGAGGGCCAGCAGCGCGGTGGTGCGGTTGGCGCCGTCGAGGATCACAAAGCCGCCGTCGGAGCGCGGCGCCGCGATGGGCGGATTCCGCAAGACTCCCTCGGTGCGCAGGCGCGTGACGAGCCGCTGCACCCGCGCAGGATCGGTGTCCTCGTGCAGGTGCACCTCGGCCCGGGGAACAATACGCAGATCGGGAAGCGATCGTCCCTCCGGCAAACGCAGGGCCGCCCCGACTTTCGCCTTGTCGTCAGTCATTGTCTCAGCCAGTCTTCACAGTCTCCCCAGTCCTCCCAGTCTACCCAGTCTGTGTGCTCCTCCGGAAGGGCTTGGAGACTGGGAAGACCGTGGAGACCGGGAAGACTGGGTAGACTCGGCAGTTAGCGTCCCAGCTGTTTCGCGAGATGGTCGATGACGTCAATCTTGGTGACAATTCCGGCAACCGCGCCATGATCCACGACGACGGCCGCGTTGCTGGACAGGAAGATGTCGGCCAGGACATCGAGGGGGCTGTCGGGGTCGACGACCGGCGGAGCAGGATCGATGATGGGCTGGATCGGATCGGATGGCCGGTGCGATCCATCCAGCAGGTGCGTGAGCAGGTCCACTTCACTGATCATGCCCACCAGCCGGCCGTCCTCCAGCACGGGGAGTTGTGACACGTCATACTGCTTCATCTTGGCGACGACCTCGTTGACGGCATCCGTGCGGGTGGCCGTGACCAGCGGGATCGTTCGCGAGCGCACCAGGTCGCCCACGGTCCCCAGTTCCCGCTCCAGCATGCCGTGCTCGCGCATCCAGTCGTCGGAAAAGATCTTCGACAGGTAGCGGGAGCCGGAGTCCGGCAGGATCACCACCATCCGCAGCCCGGCGCCCATCTCGGGGAGTGTGCGCGCGTACTTCAGCGCGCCGGCGACGGCCGCACCGCCGCTGCCGCCGCAGAACAAACCTTCCTCACGCACCAGCCGGCGCGTTGTCAAGAAGGCGTCGCGGTCGCTGACCTGCACGACGTCATCCAGCACCGAGAAATCCATCGTCTTGGGGAGAAAGTCTTCGCCGATGCCTTCGACCTTGTACGTGTGCGGCTCTGGCATGGTGCCGGTCTTGAAGTAGTCATAGAAGACGGACCCCACGGGGTCGACGCCAATCACCCGCAGTCCCGGATGACGCTCCTTCAAAAACTTTCCGGCGCCGGAGATCGTGCCGCCCGTGCCCATGCTGGCCACCACGACGTCGAGACGTCCGCCGGTCTGCCGCCAGATCTCCGGGCCAGTGCTGTCGTAGTGCGCGTGCGGGTTGGCCGGGTTGGCGTACTGGTTGGCGTAGAAGCTGTTGGGTGTTTCTTCGGCGATGCGGCGGCTGACGTTGTAGTAACTGCGCGGATCCTCGGGGGCCACCGCGGTGGGAGTGATGATCACGCGCGCGCCGAAGGCCCGCAGCAGGCGAATCTTCTCTTCGGACATCTTATCCGGCATGACGAAGATAGTGCGATATCCGCGCACCGCCGCGGCAATGGCCACGCCGACGCCGGTATTCCCGGATGTCGCCTCTACAATCGTGCCCCCCGGCCGCAGCAAACCGCGGCGCTCGGCGTCTTCGATCATCGCCGGGCCAATACGGTCTTTCACCGAGCCGCCGGGGTTCAGATACTCCAGCTTGGCGACCAGATCGGCGCGGATGCCCCGGGTGACTTTGTGGAGTCGAACCAGCGGCGTCCGGCCAATGACCTCCAGCACCGTATCGTAGACCTCCTCGGGCGTGGCGGGCATTCCCGCCCGGCTCAGCCGGGGTGCCGGCACAGCCCGCCGCACGCGCCGGGACGCTGGGGATTTCACTTTCCGCGCCACGCTCTTGCCCCGACCTCCTGCCATCGCGGGAATGATCGATACCTCGTCGCCATCCTGGACCGGCGTGGAGAGCCCTTCGAGCTGGCGGATCTCGGTCCCATTGACGAAAATGTTGATGAAGCTGCGCACCTCCCCCGTCTCGTCACACAGCTGCTGGCGGATCCCAGGATATGTGCGCTCCAAGGCATCCAGCAGGGCGCGCATGCTGCGGCCGGCGGCCTCCACCTTGCTCTGGCCGCCCGTTGTACGGCGTAACGGAGTTGGTATGTACACTGTCGTCATGGCCTTGCTACCCCGAACAGCGTCTACTTGGTCTACCTAGTCTTCTTAGTCTACAAGCATCTAAAGAGACCAAGGAGACCAAGAAGACTAAGCAGACCAAGTAGACATCATTTGGCTGTTTCAAGCGCTTGTTTCAAGTCGTCAATGAGGTCATCGACGTGCTCAATGCCAACAGAGAGCCGGAGGAGACCTTCGTCGACCTGGAGTGGGGAACCGGCCAGCGAGGCGTGCGTCATGCTGGCCGGGTGGTCGAGGAGCGACTCCACCCCGCCCAGGCTTTCCGCCAGCGTGAACACCCGCGTCGCCGACGCCACGGCGCGGGCAGCCCGCCCGCCGCCCTTGAGCACCACCGAGACCATCCCACCAAACCCTTTCATCTGACGGGCGGCCAGTTGATACCCGGGATGATCCGGCAGACCCGGGTACAGCACACGCGCCACGGCGGGATGCCCACGGAGGAACTGTGCCACCTGCGACGCGTTGGCGGCGTGACGTTCCATCCGCACAGCCAGTGTCTTGATTCCCCGCAAGACCAGCCAGCAGTCAAACGGACCGGGCACCGCGCCCGCCGCGTTCTGGTGAAACTTCAGGGTCTCATGGATCTCCTTGCTGTTGGTCATCGCGCCGCCACCCACCACGTCGCTATGACCGCCTAGATATTTGGTGGTGGAATGCACGGCGAGATCCGCCCCCAGCGTGAGCGGCTGCTGAAGGTACGGGGACGCAAAGGTGTTGTCAACGACAACGAGCGCATCATGCGCATGCGCAAGTTCCGCGATCCGGGCGATGTCGAGAATCTTCAAATAGGGGTTGGTGGGAGTCTCGATCACCACCATCCGCGGCCGGTCGGCCAGCGCCGCCTCGACACGGGTGAGGTCGGTCATATCGACGAACGCGGGCCGGATCCCATACCGCTGCAGCACCCGCACGAGCAGCCGGTACGTGCCTCCATAGATGTCGTCGGGGCCGAGGACGCGATCGCCGGGGTTGAGAAGGTAGGCGATGGTCGTGATCGCCGCCATGCCCGACGCAAAGGCCAGGCCGTACGCGGCGTCCTCCAAAGACGCCAGGCAGGTCTCCAGCGCGGTTCGCGTCGGATTTGCGGTCCGGCTGTAGTCGTATCCCTTGTGCACTGCCGGTTCGGGCTGCGCGTACGTCGAGGTCTGATAGATCGGGGTCATCACCGCGCCGGTCGCCGGATCCGGGTCCTGGCCATCATGAATCGCGCGGGTCTCGAACCGCCGGCGTGTCATCAGCTATGCTGAGGCGGCGGCATACCCGGATGCCGCGCGCAGGAGATCCTCGCGCGCGACAGCCCCCAGCGTCAGATCGAACACCTCGGCAAACCTGCGTGCATACGCCAGCCGGACCTCGTCGACAGGCAGGGGCCGTCCGAGCAGGCGGGCCATCGACGTGACGGGGCGTCCGATCCCGCAGGGATTGATGTAGTCGAAGGGCGCGAGATCAGGACCGACATTGAGGGCGAACCCGTGCATGGTCACCTTGCGTTTGACGGCGACCCCGACCGCTGCGATCTTCTCATGGCCGGCCCAGACGCCAGGAAAACCCCGCAGCCGCTGCGCGGCGAGGCCGAAATCCTGCAGCGTGCGGAGGATGGTCTCCTCCAGCGACCGCACGTACTTCACGACGTCCTCGTTGTAGGCGCGCAGGTCCAGGATGGGATAGCCCACCAGCTGGCCCGGCCCGTGGTAGGTCACACTGCCTCCGCGCTCAATGTCATAAACTTCGAACCCCTTGCCGGTAAGAAACTCGCGCGGGACCAGCAGATGGTCGGCCCGGGCGGAGCGGCCGATCGTGAATACCGGCTCGTGCTCCAGCAGGATGAGCCCGTCCGCCAGCTCTTCCCGTTGCCGCGCCCCGATCAGAGCCTTTTGCAGCGCCCAGGCATCGGCATAGGGCGTAGGACCCTCGCGGAGATTGAGGAGCCAACCCTTTCGAGACATCACCGCCATTGTAACAGTGAATCATGAATCATGTGTAGTGATTAGTGAATCGTGATTAGTGATTCGCCACACTACTCACATTGTGGTACATCGCCTCACCAGACTGGTTGCGAATCACTAATCACAAATCACCAATCACGCAGTCGGTTCAATCACTCCGCTGAAGGTGGTCACCTCCAGCCCCCTCCCTCGGAGTTCGCGGAGAAAGGGTGTGAAGCCGAGGGAGTCACCGGCCAGGTGACCTGTGACGATCAGGTTGCCGCGGCCTTCGGCGCGCAGGCGCTGCAATTCTCCAAAGTCGATGTGGATGTAGACGACCAGATCCACGCCGTGCGTAAAACAGGTGTGGGCAACGGGATAACCGCCATTTGTGTAGGCGCCGTGGGCGACGACGACCTTGCGCACCGGGTCTCTGGCATTGCCCATGGCCAGCTGCACTGTGGTCGGGGCGGCGCGCATTTCCGGGAGCGCCAGCAGCGCCTCAACGACATCACCGGCCGTGGCGTGCCCGGCAGCCAGCCCCGTACCAACCGGCGCGGAGCCTTTCTGCGTTGCGCCAGTCGATCTCGCCGGTTGGTACGGGGCCAGGGCAGTGTCGACCTGCTCACGCATCCGCCGGCGGCCCAGCTCGTCCAGCGGAGCGTGGATGTTCATAAAGGGCATACCCAGCAGTCGTGCGGCCGAGGGAACGTGGTCATAGTTGGCCGCCTGACCACGCAGCTTCAGCCCCTCGACCTTCTCTGCCACCGCGGCCAGCGCCGCATCCTCCGGCACGCCGGCTGCAGTCATAAACTCCACATGCCTGAGGAAGATCTTCCAGACCTCGACCGCGGTGGCGGGAGGGTGGTGGGCGATGACGAGATCGGCGCCCATCGTCTTCGCCAGTTGCAACTCAGCCGTGCCGACATCCAGTCCGAAGAGCACTTTCCTGATGCCCTTGCCGGGGACGAAAATACTCGAGTCCTCCGGAATGCGGAGATAGCCGGACATCCCCAGCGCCAGCGACATGATCTCTTCCGTAGTCATCAAAAAAGTCTGGGTTCTAGTCTCGGAACAGTGGAACGAGCGTGAGAATCACAGCGATGGCAGCAGTGATCCACAGGCGGACGATTGTCGGCCGGGACCGGAAGCGGCGGCGGTACACGGCATAGAATGAGTAACCCAGTGAGAGGACTGTGAACGCCAGCAGATACGGCCTCGCCGACTCAAAGAAGACCTGCAGTGCAGCGCCTCCTAACCCGAGGAGGCTCGCCACCGGCGCGATCAGTCATCACCCGGACGCCAGCAGACTGAGGGCCAGCGATCTCAAGTCCAGTCCGTGAGCGGTACGCATCCTACCTACACAAACTACACGATCTACACAACCTACACAATCACCTGCAGAACCATCTGTTTGCGCTTTTGATTGTGTGGGTTGTGGAGTTTGTGTAGGTCGCGTAGGTTAGGTCAGGCTTTCGCACGTTGGGGGGCCAGCTCCTTTGCGGTCGGTGGCCGGAAGTAGGCCCACCCCACCACGAACAGGTAGACAGCGTAGGCGAGGACCTCGACTAGCGAGGGGTTGCCGTTGTACCCAAAGACAGCGTTGAGCACGCTGCCCACCGATGATGTATCAGGAATGATGGCGTTGGTGTCCCAGACGTGCTCGATCACGGGCGGGATGAGCCCGGCCTCGTGGAATTCGTGGGTGCCGTGCGCCAGCAGGCCAGAGGCGAACAGCAGCAGCAAGATGCTCGTGACGTTGAAAAACGTGCGCAGGTTCAACCGGTAGGTGCCGCGGTAGAGCAGGTAGCCCAGCACAACCGCGGCGAGCACTCCCAGCAGCCCGCCCGCTGTCACGATCAGCATCGTCGCAGACCTGACGGCGGCGAACAGGAAGAGCGCGGTCTCCACGCCTTCCCGCCCCACCGCCACGAACGCCAGGAACGCCAGCGCTCCCAGCGACCCGGCCTGCAGGGCGGTGTTTACCCTGGCGTGGAGGTGTGCGCGGATGTTGATGGACTGCCTGCGCATCCAGAAGATCATGTAGGTGAGAACCCCGGCCGCAGTGAACATGGCGGTGCCTTCAAACAGCTGCTCGCCTCGCCCCGTGAACTCGCCCGCAGTCACAAAGATGCCGGCGCCGACGATCGCGCTCATCAGGATCGCCAGCCCGGTACCCAGCCACGCGACGGCGAATTTTTCGCGATGTCCGGTCCTGGCCAGATAGGCCAGGATGATGCCGACGATAAGGGCTGCCTCCAGACCCTCCCGTAACGTGATCAGGGCTGATGCCGCCATGCATCCTCCAAAGCGCAGTGAGTGGGAAACTTCGCTCAGGCTACCCTACTTCCTGATTGTCGTCAATCTGGCGGAGAACTGCAACCCGGGACTAGGGTTGTATGCCCGTGAGCTCGCGGACAGCCTGCTCCACCTGTTGCCGTGGATACGCGAAGTCTTCCAGCCGGCCGGCCAGGAAGTCTTCGTAGGCCTTCAAGTCGAAGTGCCCATGGCCGCTCAAGTTAAAGAGGATCACCCGTGGACTGCCGTCGCGCTTGGCCTGAAGCGCTTCGTCGGTGGCTTTGCGGATCGCATGCGCCGACTCCGGCGCCGGGATAATCCCCTCTGCCCGTGCAAACTGCAGGGCGGCTTCAAACACCGCCCGTTGCTGATACGCTACGGCCTCGATGTACTTGTGGTGATAGAGCAGACACACCAGGGGCGCGTCCCCGTGGTAGCGCAGCCCTCCGGCGTGAATGGCCGGCGGGACAAAACTGTGCCCCAGCGTGTACATTTTCAGCAGCGGCGTGGTGGCCGCCGTGTCGCCGAAGTCATACAGATACATGCCGCGGGTCAGCGAAGGGCATGCTTCGGGCTCGACGGCGACGATGCGAACCTTCTTGCCCTTGAACTTGTCCGCCAGGAAGGGGAACGCCAGCCCGGACATGTTGCTCCCCCCGCCGATGCACCCGATCACCACGTCCGGATACTCACCGGCCAGCTCCATCTGCCGGCGGGCCTCCAGGCCGATGACGGTCTGATGCAGGAGGACGTGATTCAGCACGCTGCCCAGCGAGTACTTCGTATCGTCGTGCGTGGCGGCATCTTCCACCGCCTCGCTGATCGCGATGCCCAGGCTCCCCGGGGAGTTCGGATCCTTGGCCAGGATCGCGCGGCCGGCGTTGGTCCGCGAGCTGGGGCTGGGAATGACCTCGGCGCCCCAGGTCTGCATCATGATCTTGCGGTAAGGCTTCTGGTCATGGCTGACCTTGACCATGTACACGGTGCATTGCAGATCGAACAAGCGGCAGGCCAGGGCCAGGGCGCTTCCCCATTGCCCGGCGCCTGTCTCGGTCGCCAGCCGGCGCACGCCGGCCTGCTTGTTGTAGAAGGCCTGCGCCACAGCGGTATTCGGCTTGTGGCTTCCGGCGGGACTCGTACCTTCATATTTGTAGTAGATGTGCGCGGGCGTATCCAGCACCCGTTCCAGCCGCCGGGCCCGGTGCAGCGGCGTCGGCCGCCACAGCCGGTAGATGTCTCGCACCGGCTCCGGAATCGGGATCTCGCGCTCGGTGCTGACTTCCTGCAGGATGAGGTCCATCGGAAATAGCGGCGCGAGATCATTTGGCCCGATCGGCTGTTTCGTGCCGGGGTGGATGACCGGCGGCAGGGGCACGGGCAAATCTGCCAGGATGTTGTACCAGGATTTCGGGATCTGATTCTCGTCGAGCAGATACTTCACGCTTTCCATCGACAGTCCCCCTCCGCCTCGCTGGAATCGTGATTCCGCGCGATTCGCGCCCCTGAGGAGAAATCCTTCCCGTTATTCAGCTTTTGACGCGCAGCGTCCGCAGCCGATTGATCGCGGCGGCGATTTCCTGGCGTCGAGGGAAGGCCAGGTCGCCGGGCGCGCCGTCGGGGGCCAGGCCTTCAAGCCCGCGCTGGGCGATCTCCAGCTCGATCAATCCAAGCAGCTCGCGCATCGTGCGCATACCATCCACCAGCCCGTGGTCGGCGACCCAGATCAATGCGGCGGCGATTGCCCGCGCCTGCCCCGGATCGACCAGTTGCTCCAACGCGGCCAGATCCAGCGTGTCCCGACCCAAGAACACCGTGCGGATCTCGTGCGTTCCGGGGTGTGGATCGCTTCGCAGTCTCCGGCCGCGGAGAAATGCAAAGCCGTCGGGGAGCGGCACGCGGTGGTGGACGCCCCCGAATGACCCCTTCGGCCCGGCTCCGGGACTCGTCACATGTGCGGCCTGTCTGATCGCGGCGGTCACCGTCCGCAAATGGAAACCATCCATCGCGATGATGGTATCAGCGCAGGCAGCATACTCGCTGCTGTGGCTGGTGACGACAATCGTCGACACACCGTGCTCTTCATACAAGGGCCGCACGATCTCGGCCAGGGGGATGACCGTCTGCCTGGCCTCCGGCGCCAGCTGACGCCAGAGCGGGTCGCGAGCCAGCAGGCCCGGCGCCGACGTATCCTCATCGATCAGCAGCACCGAGCAGCCGGCTTCCAGCGCCTCCCCGATCCCGGCGGCCTGCGACACGATGTCCCCGGCATGCTCCGCGCGGTATCGCGCTGGATCTTCTCCGCCCGGCAGGGAACTCAGGAATGCGGAGACGTTGACGCCCTCAATGCGGCGGCCTTCCTCCGCCCGCACCAGCGCCGCGTCGGCGACTGTCGTGCAGTGCTCACGCCCATCGCCTGGAAGATGTGGATACACGCCGGTGGCAATGGCCCGCAACAGCGTGCTGCGGCCGGAAAATGGATTCCCCATAATCACGGTCACACCGCGTGGGATACCAACCCCGCTCACCACCCCCCGGTGCGGCAGATCGAGGGTGACTTTCAACTCCGGCGGCGCCGACAGGGGCACGAGGCGCGAGAGGATCGGGCGATCGGATCCGCTCTCGCGGGGGAGCACCGCCCCCTCGGCCAGAAAGGCCACCAGGCCCCGTGCGGACAGCTGCAGGCGTAAGGCCTCGGCGTCCTCGGCCACCTCGACGTGACGCTGCGCCGCGTTGGGATTCAGGTTGGGGTAGATCAGCGCGCTGTCGACGAGCTGCGGAAGATCCTCGAAGAGCACGGTCTGGGCCGCCTTGGACACAATCTTTCGGCCCTCTGCCGGCAGGAAGATGGTGCAGCGAATCTCAACGTAATTTTCCGCCATCCGGCAGGCGGTGCGTTCGAGGATCTGTTGACCGCCGACATCGACAGCAAACTGGGGCCGCCCGCCCCGAGAGCGGGCCACCTTCCGGATGGCCTCCAGCCAGCGCCGGGCGATGAAATCTTCCAGGGCGATCTTGCCGGGGCGGGACGCCCACAACGACGCCGGAAATCTGGCCTCCGCCTGGTCGAGCCGGACCCGCAACGGCGATGGTGCCCCCGGCGGCTCCACGACCACATGGTCCACATGCAACGTGAAGCGCTCGAACCGGTACTCGCCGTCCAGCGCCTGGTATGCCTGGAAGGGCTTGCCCTCAAGGGTCAGGATCTTGTCGCGGAGGCGCTCCCACGGCAGCATGGCAGATACCAACGGCGGGACTAGGGACTAGGGACTTGGGACTGGTTACGGCTCGGCATCCCTAGTCGCCTCTCCAGTAGACTCATTAACTCTCCTTCATCTCCATATCGGATGACGCGTAATCCGGGATTACCTTCAATCATCGCCGACAGTGCCACATCGGTCCGGCACAGACAGATGATGGACTTGCCGAGGTGCTGCGCGGTGGCGACTTCCACCCCCACACCCAGCGAGGGGATCGAGACCTCGGCGATCACCAGATCACACTCCAGGAGCCAGCGAATGTCACGCTCATAGATCTGCGCGGCGTCGCCCCCTTCGCGCTGTTCCTCGGCAATGACATCCCGCGCGGCGACGTGGCTGGTCAGCACGTCATAGCCGCGCTGGGCGAGGAAGTCGACAATGCTCGCATACAGCGGCTGTAGGGATCTGCCGCCATGGATGGATCCGCAGAAGTACACCTTGCGCGCCGCGGGCCGCAGGTGTGCCGCCACGAGCGCAGCCACCGGCTCAGGGATCACCGCTTCCGCGGGCACGCCCAACGCGCCGAGTTTGCGGAGGATGGCCCCGGCCGCGGTGGCTGGATTCTGGCCCTCCACTTCCAGCTCGCACATCCAGCCGATCCCGTCCACTTGCTCTGCGACCAGCTCGCCGACATCGGGGATGTCGTAGAAGAGGCCGGCTTTCTTGCGCACGACTAACCAGGGGTCGTAGCCGAGCCCGGCGGCGAGGGTACGGCACTCGTCAGCGGAGCCGGCATAGAGGCGGACTTTCCCTTCGGGAAACCGTGACCGCTTGAACGAGAGTCCGTTGACCTGCACCACATCGGTCCAGGTCAGGAGCACTTCGCTGGGCTGCGCCGGGCGGTGGTGTTCGCGGACGCGCAGGGCCCGCGTGCGCGGGTCCCACGCGCCGCCGGGTGGCCGGTAGTAGTGATCGGTGAACGCGTACTCGAAGCGGACCCGGCCACCGAGTGTGGCGATGCGCCGGCGGAACGCCTCGACGTCGTCGATGAGGAAGCGGACTTCGCACTCGAAGGGAGCCGTCATCTTCCACTCAAGTGGAGAGCGTCTCGGGAACGCGGGAACGGGGGAACGCGGGAACAACTGCTCACGTTGTCCGCTCGCGTTCCCGTGTTCCCGCGATCCCGCGTTCCCGTCATCTAGTGTTCAAAGGGCCACTTGGGCAGCGTCACGCGCGTGGGCTTATCCTCGCGCAATCCCAGAGCGTAATCGGCCTGCAGCAGTGTGTGGATCTCGCGGGTGCCCTCGTAGATGACCGCGCCCTTGGCGTTGCGGTAGAAGCGCTCCACGGGATATTCGTCGGAGTAGCCGTACGCCCCGTGGACCTCCACCGCGTCGCCCGCGGCCTGCTCCGACGCCACCGTGGCGTACCACTTCGCCAGCGACGTCTCGCGCGTGTTCCGCCGCCCCTCGTTCTTCATCCATCCGGCCCGCAGATACAGCATGCGGCTGAGCTCGTAATCCCGCGACATGCGGGCAATCATCTCTTTGACGAGCTGATGCTCCCCGATCGGACGGCCAAACGTCCGGCGCTCCCGCGCATAGCGGGCGCTGCTGTCCAGGCAGGCGCGGATCAGCCCGGTTGCCCCTGACGCCACTGTGTACCGGCCCTGATCCAGCGCGAACATCGCGATGTGAAATCCCTCACCCTCCTGACCGAGGCGGTGATCGTCGGGCACCCGCACGTCCTCCATCACGATGGATCCGGTGTTGCCGGCCCGGATGCCCAGCTTGCCGTGAATGGTCGACGTGGTGATTCCCTTCATCTCGCGGGTGACCATGAACGCCGACAGGCCGCCGTGGTCTCGCTGCTTCTGCTTGGCCGCGTCGGTCCAGGCGAACACCAGGAAATGATCGGCGATGTCGGCCAGCGACATCCACGTCTTTTCCCCGTTGAGCACATAGTGCCGGCCGTCCCGCACCGCGGTGGCCTGGAGGCCGACGGCATCGCTGCCGGCCGCCGGCTCCGTCAACCCGTAGGCCGCGACCTTTTCGCCCCGGGCCTGGGGGACGAGAAACCGCCGCCGCTGCTCCTCCGTTCCCCAGGAGAGCACACTGAGACTGTTCAGTCCCAGGTGCACCGACATGATGACCCGCAGGGAGGTATCGACGTACTCCAGCTCTTCGCAGGCCAGCCCCAGGCTGATGTAATCCATCCCCGCGCCGCCATATTGCTCCGGGATACACAAGCCGAGGATGCCCAGCTTTCCCATCTTCCCCAGAATGGACCGGTCAAATTCCTGCGCCCGGTCGAGTCCCCGGATGCGGGGGGCGACCTCGGTCTGCGCAAACTCACGCACCAACCGCTGGGCCGCGACGTGATGATCGGCCAGATCAAAATTCATGACCCCATCCCTCTCGCCTACGCCAGCGCCTTCTGCCCGAGCAGGGCATAGAACTTGGCGGCAGTCATGAGCTCGTCCAGATCGACCGATTCGTCCGCCGCGTGCGCGACCTCAGGGTCGCCGGGACCGAAGAGAATCGTCGGCACGCCGCGCTCGGCAAAGAAGCGGCCGTCGCTGGATTGCTCGTAGCCGACCGGCTCGGGGGTCAGGTCCAGCGCCCGGGCCACATCCTGGGCCGCGCGCACCAGCGGCGCATCCGGGGAGGTCTCAATCGGCGGACCACACTGGATCACTTCCAGATCAACCTGAAGCTGCGGGTCCTCCGCCCGCAGATCGCTCACAACACCCTCGATCTCCGCCACCGCTGCCTGGACGTTCTCGTTGGGCAGCGTGCGGCGATCGATGGTCGCCTCGCACCAGTCCGGGACGATATTGGTGGCCACCCCGCCACGAATGGTCCCAATATTGAGCGACGGAGGCGGAACCAGCGGATGCGAGAGAGAGCGCAGCCGCCCGGCGACGCGGTCCTCCACCGCCTGCAGGACCCGCAGCATGGCGCTGATCGCGTTGGCGCCCTCCCACGGCGTGCTGCCGTGCGCCGCCCGACCGTGTGTGATGACGCGCATCCACACGATGCCTTTCTCGGCGACCGCCAGGCGGTTGTGGGTGATCTCGCCGACGACGACGTGATCGGGGTGGACCAGCCCACGGTCGACCAGAAACTCAGTACCGTTGATGCCGCCCACTTCTTCGTCGCTGACGGCCGTAAACACCAGCGTACCGTGCAGCGGCAGCACCTCGACCAGGGCACCAACCGCGGCGAGCATCGCCACCAGCGAGGCCTTGGCGTCGGCGGCGCCCCGGCCGAACATGCGCGCCCCCACAATCTCAGCGGCGAACGGGTCGTGGCGCCATGAACGGCGATCCCCAGCGGGCGCGGTGTCCATGTGCGAGGTGAAGAGCAACTCGGGGCGTCCCTGGCCGATGCGGGCGATGATGTTGGGCTTGCGCGGTTCGTCGGCGAGGACCTGGAAATCAACCGCGGCCTCACGCAGCCGCGCCGCGATTAGATCCGCCACCGCTCGCGTGTCCCCCGGCGGGTTGGGACTGGGCGTCCGGACCAGGTTCGCCAGCAGTCCTACCAGGGAGGCACGCTGGCGTTCAATCTGAGCGGCAACGGTGTCCATGGAAGAGGAAAGTTCATCCTTCCTTCTACCGTGGCGCGTTAGCGGACTGGCTCTGCCACGGCCTGGCGCGCCAGGCGCACTGCCGTGGTCAGTTGACGGTCCTGTCCGGCCTCGAGATCCTCAACGGTCATCGCCGTCGTCACATCGGGCTCCACGCCGGCACCTTCCAACCGCACGCCATGACCCGTGGCCAGCCGGAAGGTGGTGACGCTGAGCGCCGAGCCGTCCGACAGATCAATCATCACGCTGGCCTCTACCGCCCCCGAGGTCTTGGCGCCGACCAGCACTCCGCGGTGATTTTCTTGAATCGCCGCGGCCAGCAACTCTGCGGCCGAGGCGCTACCCTCGTCCACCATCAGGACCACAGGGATCGACGGCTGCAGCAGAGGGGGCCGCGTGGTCCGGACCACCTCCACCTGCCCGCCCTGCAGCATCTCGGTGTAGACGGGGACGCCGAACGGCAGCAGGGCGTTAAGCACGTTGTCGAGCTCATGCAGGTAGCCTCCGCTGTTCCCGCGGAGGTCCAGCACCAGCACCCGCATGCCCCCAGCCAGCAACCGGGTCAGGGCGCTGCGCACGTCGCGGCCGGTGCCTTCAACGAACTGGTACAGCCGGACGTAGCCCACGCCGCCGTCCAACAGATCGGTTCGGAAGATGGAGGGCACGAGGATCGGGGCCCGGGTCATCGAGACCACCAGCGGATCGGCCATGCCTGGGCGCTGGAAGGTCACCGTCACCGGTGTCCCCGCCGGACCGCGGATCATCCCCGCGACCTGATCCACGGTCAACCCGCCGGTGGACACGTCGTTGACCTTCATGATGCGATCAAACTCATGGACCCCCGCAGCCTCCGCGGGGCCACCGGGGATCACCGTCCACACATAGAACCGGTTATCTTTCGGCAGGAGCACGATGCCGACGCCGGTAAACCCCGCCTGGCCGCGCTGACGCTGCCGCCGTTCGGCGTTCTGCTCGGGGTTGAGGAAACCGGTATGTGAATCGTGAAACGAGTCGGTCATGCTGCGGATGGCGGCATAGGCCAACTGTGTCTTGGTGAGCTGGCCCACCGCGGCCGAAGCCGCAGTGGCAAATCGCTCGAGGAATACCTGCCTCGCGTCGGACTCCGTCAGAAATGAGGACGGGATGTCCGGCAGATCAGCGGCGATACCGGCCGCCGACAGTTGCTCCCGTAGGCCGGCCACCGCGGCGTTGAGCACCTTCGTGGCGTTTACGGGATCGACGTAGTGGGTCTGCAGGACCTGCAGGGCTTCAAAGACCAGCGACTGGTCTGCGGCCTGCGCGGGCGCGACCAGCGGAGCGGCGGCCAGTGGAGCCGCGGCCAGCGCCACCAGCAGGGCGGCCGTGAGGATCACGTGCCAGGACGGTCGAACGGTGGATCGCATGTCACGCTCCCGGGTCGATCAGATGGCCGGCCGGAATGGAAACAGCCGGAGGATCAATGTATTCAATCGGAAGATCAGGTCGAACATTAACGCCGTGCCCATGGCGACGAGAAATGCCCCGCTGGCTGTTTCGATCAGGCGGCCGTGCCGGCGCACCCATCCCAGCGCATCGATCGTTCCGGTCAAGAGCACTGCGGTGATCACAAACGGCACGCCCAACCCCAACGAATATCCCAGTAGCAGGATAGCGCCGCCGGCGGCGCGCGTCGAGGTCGCGGCCAACGTCAGAATGGCCGCCAGTACCGGACCGATGCAGGGCGTCCACGCAAACCCAAATGCCATACCCACCGGAAGCACGCCCAATAGTGCACGTGGCCGGGGCACCCGGACGCGCCGCTCGCGGGACAGTCCCGGGATCCTCACCATCCCCCAGAGCGACAGCCCCAGCACGATGATGGCCGCGCCACCGATCCGGCTTAACCATACGCGATTTTGCAGCACAACATTCCCTAGTACCGTCGCCGACGCGCCCAGCGCCGTAAAGACGCTGGCGAACCCAATGACGAAGACCACGGTCCCCAGCACCACCTGAACCCGATGCTGCCGGCGGTCGGCGGGGGACAGCTCGGCCAGTGACAACCCCGACACGAACGACAGGTAGCCTGGAATCAGAGGAACGATACAGGGAGACAAGAATCCCAGCACCCCGGCGGCAAAAGCCAGCAGCAGGTTCACGTCAGGCATCTGCCAACCCGTCCTCTGTTCCTATTCCCCTACGTCCTTTGCTTTGCTCCTTCTTCATCAACGCCGATGGGCGAGCAGTTGTTCGCGCCACTTCGATCCTCACCTTCGCTCCCAGACTCATAGCCAAACGTGCGGCCGCGCTGCCTTCCCGCACGGCGATTTCGAGCAGCCCGTCGCTTCCGGGGACGACGGCGATGCCGCCACGCGCCACGTTCCCATAAGTGTGGGCGGCCGTGGCGCGGATGCGCCGCCGCCCGATTGTGAGCTGGATCGGCGAGCCGTCGCCCGGGAACTCCGCGGCGGGAATGTTCGTGATCAAGTTCCCGAATGCGTCCACATAGAGGACCTCGCCATGGAGGACATCGCCGGCCCGGTGGCCAGCCTCCAGTGTCAGGTCGACAGCGTCCTCGACGGCACCCCCCAGCGCCTGCGCGGGCGTACCCAGAACTAGCTGCGCGGCAACCGGGGCGAAGAGATCTCGGCCGTGGAACGTGGACGAGGCCACGCCGTGCAGGATCTCCGGCGCCTGAATCACATACGCGTGCGGCCGGCCCACCCGCTTCGCTGCCGGCAGCAGCAGTCCGTTGTCCGGCCCGACGAAGCATTGCCCGCCGGAGGCGACGATCAGCGGCCGCCGTGTGGTGCCTACCCCGGGGTCCACCACCGCCAGGTGCACCGTGCCCGCCGGAGTCGTGCGCGCCACGGCCGACAACACGTACGCGCCGGCTCGGATGTCATGGCGCGGAATGTCGTGAGTAATGTCGATGAGGACCGCGTCGCACGAGGATGCCAGCACGGCCTTCATCTGGGCGGGATACGGACTCTCACTGCCAAAGTCGCTTAACAACGTCACAATGACGGGCATGAGATTATCTGCCGCTTAGTCTACCCAGTCTTCCCTGTCTTCCCAGTCTACCCGGTCTCAGTGCGTTTCGTCTGTGCAGTTGACTGGGAAGACTGTGTAGACCGGGTAGACCGGGTAGACCGTTTCTAGTGTTGACAAGCCGGGCAATAGAACGACGGCCTCCCACCCAGGCGCGCTTCTTTGATCGTGCCATCGCCGCGCGGGCAGCGCTGTCCGGCTCGACCATAGACCGCCAACCGCCAGCGGCCCATCCGGCCTGCGGCGTCCACAAACTCCGGCTCCCCGCCCGCCGCGATCGCCCGCCGCAGCACGCTACGGATCGACCGGTGGAGGACCCGTGTTTCCGCAGGCGTGAGCGATGACGCCGGACGGTCGGGGCGGATGCGGGCGGCGTGCAGGATCTCATGCGCCCACAGGTTCCCGATGCCGGCAATTCGTTCCTGGTCCGTCAGCAGTGCCCGGATGCTTCCGCGGCCCGCCAGCATCTGACGAAATCGCGCGGGCGTGAAGGTGGGAGAAAGAGGGTCTACACCGAGTGAGGCCAGATACGCGACGCGATCCAGCTGAGGCGTCCGGTGCAATCCCAGCTCCGAGAGCTGCAGCTCGCGGAAGTGCAGGCTGCTGCCGTCGGAAAAAGCGATCACTACCGCAGTCTGCGCGTCCGGGGGGACCGCGGGGCGAACGAAGCGCAGCGTGCCCCACAGCTTGAAGTGAAAGATCAGTGTCCAGCCGCCGCTGAGCTGAAACAGCAGGGTCTTCCCGCGGCGGCTGACCCGTTCGATGCGCTTCCCAGCCAGCGCATCGGCAAATGCCTGCGGGCGGTGGGTGCGGACGGCGGATGGGGACCGCACCTCTACCGACGCGATGACTTTGCCGCGGATCACGCGCTGCAGGCTTCGCTTGGCGGATTCGACTTCGGGAAGCTCAGGCATCCGAATCTACACAAACTACACAACCTACACAATTACCTACGTCGACTAACCACCGGCCATTATCGCGCTGCTTGTGATTGTGTAGATTGTGTAGGTCGTGTAGGTTGTGTAGGTTCATTTCAGCAATCTCGACATCCGTCTATCAGCGTAAATCTTGCCGCCGGTCTGACACGCCGGGCAATAGTAGGTTTCCTTATCGGCAAAGTAGACTGTTTCGATGCGTGTGCGGCAGCGCGGGCACGGCTCGCCCCCGTGCCGGTGCACGCGGAGCAACTCAACCGGCTCGCGCGTTGGCAGCTGCGTTCCAAAACGGGTCCGGTGCTTCTGCAGCGCGGCAGCAAATACGCTCCGGATGGCGGCGTACAGCCTGGCCACCTCGTCGCTGGAGAGACGCGCGGCCGGCGCAAACGGCGACAGCTTAGCTTCCCACAGGATCTCATCCGCGAAAGCGTTCCCGATGCCCACGACATGGCGCTGCTGGGTGATCGCGCGTTTCAGCTGTCCCGGTTCCGCCTGGACGGCGCGGGCCAGCACATCGGCGGTGAACTGCTCACTGAGCGGATCCGGCCCTAACCCCGCCAGGGGCTCGCTCGACGCAGCATCCTGCGCGCGCAGCACATAGACCCCTGCCCGCTTTTTGGGCCCGGCTTCGTTCACGCGCAGTTCATCTCCCCCTTCGAGGAACAACCCGAACGCCATCGGCTTGGGCGCCGGCGAGGCGCGGCCCTTGCGCGCTGCACTTCCGGCCCGCGCGATCTGCAGGCGGCCGTCGCGCATGAGGTGCATGACAAGGAGCAGATCGTCTGAGAGATCGGACACGATGAGCTTACCGATCCGCCGGACGCGCTCGATGCGACGGCCGGCCAGCGCGCTGACCGGTGGGTCAAACGTTTTCACGATGGCCGGACTGGGCACGCGCACCGACACAATCGTGTGACCCTCAATCTCGCGGGCGAGATTCTCTACCAGCACCTGGATGAATGGGAGCTCAGGCATCGCCACCTCAAGTCTACACAGTCTTCCCAGTCCCCCCAGTCTTCCCAGTCTACTTCGCGGACGAAACGTACTGAGACTGGGTAGACTATGGTTTGACACCTAGTACACGATGCACCTCAGCACGGAGCGACGCCAGCGCGTCATGTACCTGCTCGGGAGGGACGGCGCCCTGGGCGAAGGCCGGGCGTCCTCCGCCCCGGCCGCCCAGCGGCTCAAGGGCGCGGCGTAGTAGGGCGGCGGCATCCAGATCCAGGTCCGATGATCTGGCGACTATCACGCGCCCGTCGGAGGTGGCGAGTGCGGCGATGGTGGAGCCGGCAGCCGCGAGCCGGCCCGCCAGCGCCGACGTCATCTCCGCCGACCACCCGGGCAGCACCTCGGTCACAATCCTGGGCGTGCCCGGAAGGTTTTCGAGCCGGCGCTGCGCTTCGAGTTCCACCAGCTGATCGCGCAGGCCGGCCAGCGTGCGGTCGCGTTCGCGGAGTTGCCCCATGAGCCGCTCCACCGCCTCGGCGACCTCTTGATCCTTCACGCTGAGCTTCACCGCGAGATCGCGTACCAGCGCGTTCTTCCACCGGGAGTCGCGGAGGGCGCGCCATCCGCACAAGAACTCCACGCGCATCCCTCCCTTGAAGCGCTCCCACCGCCGGAGCCGCACCGCCCCGATCTCGCCCGTGCGACGCACGTGGGTCCCACCGCACGCTGAACGGTCAAACTCCTCGACGTCGACCACCCGGATGCGGCCTCGCTTCTTGGCCGGGCGGCGCAGCCCCAGGCTCGAAAGCTCCGCCTCGTCGACCTCGTAGACCAGCACCGGCCGGTCCTCGAAGACAATGCGGTTGGCGAGATCCTCCACCTGCGCCGCGGCCGCGGCGGAGAGGTCGGCGAGATCCAGATCCAGCGTGCAGAGTTCGGCCCCCAGGTGCACGGCACGCGTTTGCGCCTGCATCGCCTGGAGAAACGCCTGCGAGAGTATATGCTGACCGGTGTGTTGCTGCATGTGGTCGAATCGCCTCGGCCAGTCGATCGCGCCGGCCACGGCGCCTGTGAGCGGTGCGGAGACCAAGTGGAGCACGCGGTCCTCACCGTCTTCGATCACGTCCGTCACCGGTACCCCACTCAACGTACCGGTATCGTGCGGCTGGCCGCCGGACGTCGGATAGAAGGCGGTGCGGTCGAGGATCACCGCCAGCCGGTCGCCATGGGGCTCCGACGCGAGCACGGTCGCCTCGAACTGCGTGAGGTAGCTATCAGCGTAGTACAGCCGCTCTGTCACGGGTCGCCCGAGAGAAAGGGAATCAAGGCGGCGGCAACAGCCTGCTCAAGCGCAGCCTGACGATCGAGGAGTCCGCGGGTCAGCAAACCGATGGCTCCGAATTCCTCGTGGGCGTTCCCGTGACCCAGGTGTGCGTCGACGATCGCCCCGAGTTCCTCTCCCCGCAGCGTCCGCGACGCGATCCACTCGGGCAGCTGAAAACGCACCCCGCAGCTGAGCCCTTCCCGCCCGTGGCGGTCGACGACCGCCACCCAGGCGCACATCCACACGCCCCGCAAGTCTCGATGCACACCGCCCTCGATCCCAATCCCCAGATCGGCATCGGCGAGACGCCGCGCTTCCCGCGCGCGGTGCAACGCCCCGCGGATGGTTTCCTCGTCGCTGGTCGGCTGCGCCGGGACACCCGAGGCCACCGGCACGGGGACCACCGTGGCGTTGGGGAACGCGCGGGCGCACACGGACTCGGTGGCGCGGATCTTCGACTCGCTGGTTGTCGATCCGATGGCAATCTTCATACACGAAACTACGGGACTAGGGACTTGGGACTAGACTAGTCAACCACCAAGAGAGTCGTACTGTCCAGTCCCTGGTCCCCAGTCCCGCCCCTTGAGTTTGTCGACAACCTTCCGACCAGGATGGTATACTGCCCGCCGTGCATCCCGTGGTGCTTGAATGGGGTCCGCTGGTGATCCGCTGGTACGGGGTGATGATGGCGATTACCGTCCTCACCGGCGTGGCGATGGCTCTGCGGGTGGGCCCCAGACTGGGCATACCGGCGCAGGAAATCGACCGTCTGACCCTGCCGTTTGTGCTGCTGGCGTTTGTCGGGGCGCGGCTCGGCTACGTGGTCTCCCACCCCGCCGAGTTCACCTCACCGGTGGAGATCCTTCGCGTCTACCACGGCGGGCTGACGTCTCACGGGGCCATTGCCGGCGGCTTTGCGGCGCTGTGGTGGGCGTCGCGGCGCCGCGGGCTCCCGTTGTGGACCCTGGCCGACACCACCATTTGGGCTGTGCCGCTCGGCAACATCTTCGTGCGTTTCGGCAACTTCATGAACGGGGAACTCTACGGCGACGTGACGGCGCTGCCGTGGGGCGTGACCTTTCCCGGAGTCCCCGGCCCGCGCCACCCGCTGCAGATCTACGAGATGGTCTTCGCGACCGCCATCCTCGCGCTCACGCTGCCGCTGGTGCGCAGGCGTCAGTTCCCCGGCCAGATCTTCTGGACGGTCGTCATTCTGACGTCAGTGGGGAGGATCGTCCTGGACCTGCTTCGCAGCGAGGACCGCGTCTTCGGGGTGATGACGCTGGGACAGATTCCGGCGGCGATTTTGATTGTGATCGGCGCGTGGTTTCTGGCACGTCATTCACCGCGCGCCAAGCGACTCGATGCCTAAACTATTCTGTCATTGCGAGCCCGCAGGGCGAAGCAATCTCCTCCAACGGGAGATCGCCACGGGGCTTCGCCCCTCGCGATGACTGCATACTCTCTTGCTCCCGCGTTCCCGTCCGCTATCCATTCCGATACTGCACTCCATATCCTCCGCGGGGCAGGCGCCAGTCGATGTTGTGGTACGGGCAGCCTGTGAGGCACGACGTGCACTCCACGCAGTTCTCGTAGGACGCCGTCGTCTTCTCCCCGTCCCAGCTGTACACGTTCGCGGGGCAAAACGTGGTGCAGGGCCGGCCCCACTGGTCTCCACATTTTGTCAGGCAGATGTTGTTATCACGAATAGTGATATGGCTCTGTTTGTCGTGCTTGTACGTGAGCAGGAAGAGCTTCTCTTCGAGCTTCATCGCATCACCTTCCACGCCCGATACGCATCCCCGATCAACCGCCACAGCGGGCGCCGTCTGGTAATGGCTTTCCAGATCTTGCGCTGCTTGTCCCGCTTGGGCATCCCGTCCACCGTCAGCATCTCGTGCACCGCGAGATTGACCAGCCCCGGATAAATCCGCAGCAGCTCCGGGTGCCGGTCCACAAACTCGGGCAGATGCTGGTACTTCCTCAGATCCTTGAGCACGAAGCTCTCCTCCAGCCGGCGCCGGTAGGATGCCAGTGACGCGGTGGACACGTCGCCGCGGCGATTCGCCTCGATCACCGTCTCCCCGGCCAGCCGGCCGGCTGTCATCGCCAGGTTGCTGCCCTCACGGTGCAGCCCGTTCACCATCATCGCCGCGTCGCCGGCGACCAGCACACCGTCTCCATACAGCCGGGGCATGGCGCGATAGCCGCCCTCGGGGATGGCATGAGCCAGGTACTCCGCGACCTGGCCCCCGGCGAGCAGCGGCCGGACCAACGGGTGCTGCTTCACCCGCTCCAGCAAACCATTGGGGGTCACTTTGGTCCGCATGAAGTGCGACATCAGCGCGCCCACGCCGACGGAGAGGCTGTCGCGGTTGGTGTAGATGAACGCGTAGCCTCCCATCTCCTGCGTGACCGCGCCGTAGAGCTCGATCGTGACGCCCTCGCCCTCGCCGACGTTAAATCGTTCCTGGATCACCTCTGGAGGCAGGGTAATGATTTCTTTGACTGCCAGCGCCACCTCGTGAGGGGCGATTTCGCGGGTCTGCAGGCCGGCCTTCTTCGCGAGAAACGAATGTACGCCGTCGCACAGGACGACGGCGTCGGCATAGAGGTCGCCGTCGGGCCGGCCCGTGCGCACCCCGGCCACTTTGCCGTCCCGCACGATGAGGTCCTCGACCACGGTGGCCGGGATCAGGAACGCGCCCGCCTCCTCGGCCTTGGATGCGAACCAGCGGTCGAATTTCGCGCGCAGCACGGTGAACGCGTTCGGAATATCGCCGTGGGCGGCCGCAGTCTTGTGCCCAAGGGTCACCGCGGAGTCATCAGTCGTGATCCACAAGCGCTCTTCGACAATGACACGCTCAATGGGCGCCTCGGCGGCAAACGTGGGGATGAGATCGGCGAGCATTCGGCCGTACATCACCCCGCCCATGACGTTCTTGGCCCCGGGGTATTCCCCGCGCTCGATCAGCACCACGCTGAGCCCGGCTTTGGCCATCGTGTAGGCGGCGGCGCTGCCAGCCGGCCCAGCCCCAACGACGATGGCGTCGAACTTTTCCCCGGTGGACAAGAGGTCACCTCAAAAACAACTGCGGGACTGGGGACCAGGGACTAGGGACTGGAAAGAGCACCGACTGCTGTGGGTGGTTACCAGTCCCCAGTCCCAAGTCCCTAGTCCCGCAGTTTCATTTATCGCATTGCCTGCCCCACCTGCTGCACGAACGAGATCACCCGCCCCGGAAAGATCCCCAACACCACCACGCCGGCAGAGGCCGTCACTAAGGCCGCCGTCACCCAGCGGCCGCCGGCGAATCCCACGTCCTCGTGAGGCTGCCCGGTGAACATCGTGTAGGCCACCCGCAGGTAGTAATAGGCGGATACGACGCTGGTCAACACGCCGGTCACCACCACGCCAATCTGCCCGGCATCGAGCGCCGCGGTGAACACGTAGAACTTCGCCAGGAACCCTGCTGTGGGAGGCAGCCCGGCCAGGGACACCATGAACAGCGCCATGGCCCCGCCCAGCGCCGGCGCGCGCCACGCCACGCCGGTCAGGTCGGCGATCTGATCCGCCTCTTCGCCGCGCCGGTGCAGCATCAGCACGACGGCAAACGCGCCGAGCGTCATGAACGTGTAGGCCAGCAGATAGAAGGCGACCGCGGACGCGCCCGACGGAGTGCCGGCGACGACACCGGTCAGGATGAAACCGGCGTGCGCGATGCTGGAGTAGGCCAGCAGCCGCTTGATGCTCGTCTGCCGCAGCGCCGCGACGTTCCCCACGATCATGGTCAGGACGCTGATTGCGGCCAGGAGCGTGCTCCACTCCCCAGCCTGCGCCGCCAGGGCCACCACGTAGACCCGCAGGAACGCCGCGAACGCCCCCACCTTCGCGATGACCGACATGTAGGCGGTTGCGGGCAGCGGCGCGCCCTCGTACACGTCCGGCGCCCAGAAGTGGAAGGGGACCACAGCGGCTTTGAAGGCCAGGCCAATCGTGAGCAGCGCGAGCCCGGCCTGAAAGATGACCGCCGGCGTGCGCGCGTGCTCCGCGAGCGCGCGATACCCCGTCGATCCAGTGGCGCCAAACAGCAGCGCAATCCCGTACAGGAAGAACGCGGTCCCGAAGGCACCCAGGAGGAAATACTTCAGACCCGCCTCCTGCGAGCGCAGATCGGTGCGGGCAAACGCCGCGAGCACGTAGAGAGGGATCGACAGGGTTTCCAGACCCAGGAACAGCATGATCAGATCGCTGCTCGCCGCCATCAGCATCGCCCCAAGCGCGGCGACCAGCATCAGGGCATAGTACTCACCGGCCTCCAGTCCCGTCCGCTCCACGTACTCTCCCGACAGCCACTGCGCGAGGAGCACCGCCAGCAAGGCGGTCGCCTGTATCACCCGAGTCAGCGCGTCGCGCACATACATGCCGGCAAACGCTGGCGTTGGATCGGCGCCCGCCGTCAGCGTTGTCCCCAACGCCGCCAGGGTACCCACCGCGGCCAGCCATCGCAGCAGATGCTGACGACCGGCCGGTAGAAATAGTCCGGCGAGCATGACCGCCACAGCCGTCGCGGTCACAACTAGCTCGGGGACCAGCAGGCGCAGGTCGACCGCAGGTGGCGTCATCGATCGTGACTCGTGACTCGTGACTCGTGACTCGCTAGATGCGCAGCATTTCCGCGTTCCCGCACGTCTTGCACCAGTGCGCGCACCGAGGCTTCGCTCCGCCTCAGCAGCGGTGAGGGGTATACGCCAATCCAGAAGATCAACGCGATCAGGGGGATGAACAACCACTGCTCGCGGCGGGTGAGGTCGGTCATTCGTGCCCGTTCCTTCACCGCGACCGGTCCCTGCATCACGCGCTGATACATCCACAACAGGTACACGGCCGAGAGAATCACGCCGCTGGTGGCCAGGGCGGCATAGACCGGGTTCGCCCGAAACGTCCCCAATAAGATGAGGAACTCGCCGACAAACCCGTTGGTCCCCGGCAGCGCCAGCGACGACAGCACCACGATGAGGGCCAGCGGCGCCAGGCGCGGCATCAGCGCCGCCACGCCGCCGTAGTCACCGAGCAGGCGGGAGTGGGTACGGTCGTAGAGGACGCCGACGATCAAGAACAGCCCGCCGGTGCTGATGCCGTGGTTGACCATTTGGAGCAGGCTGCCCTGCATCGCCGGCACAGTCATGACAAACACGCCAAGCGTCACCAGCCCGAGGTGGCTGACGCTGCTCATCGCCACCAGCCGCTTGACGTCAGGCTGGGCCCACGACACGATTCCCCCGTAGATGATCCCGAGGATGGCCAGCGCAGAGAGCAGCGGCGCGAACTGCAGCGTCGCCTGCGGGAACAGCGGGAGCAGGAAACGCAGGAACCCATACGTGCCCATCTTCAGGAGCACGGCCGCCAGCACCACGCTGCCGGCTGTCGGCGCCTCGACGTGAGCGTCGGGCAGCCACGTGTGCAGGGGCCAGACCGGCACCTTGATAGCAAACGCCAGCGCAAACGCGCCAAAGAGCCAGGCCTGCAGGGGCATCGCCACCCGCAGTTGCCTCAACTGGGCCAGATCAAACGTCCGCGCGCCCAGTGATGGGCCGCTGTGGAGATACAGCGTGATGATCGCCACCAGCATCAGCGCGCTGCCGGTCATCGTATAAAGGATGAACTTGACCGCCGCATACGAACGGCGCGGCCCGCCCCACAGCCCGATGATGAAGTACATCGGGATGAGGACGGCCTCCCAGAAGACGTAGAACAGCACGAGATCAGCGGCCAGAAACGTGCCCAGCAGCGCCGTCTCCAGGACGAGCATGCTGAACACGAACTCCTTGATGCGCTCGGCGATCGAACCCCAGGCTGACAGCAGCGCGAGCGGCATGATGACCGCGGTCAGCATCACCAGCGGCAGGGAGATCCCGTCAACGCCGATGTGGTAGCTCACTCCGGCCGAGGGGATCCATGCCATCCGCTCCACAAACTGCAGCGCGGCCTGATCAGGATCGAAGCGGACGAACACAACGGCCGCCAGTGCGAGCGCCGCCAGCGATCCCGCCAGCCCAACACCGTAGAGGGCACCGGTCTTCTTGCGGTCGATCGCCGCGACCACGATCGCCGCGGCGAGCGGCAGGAAGATCAGGATGGTCATCATCGGCAAACCCATCATGGGACGTAACCAGTCATCGCGAGCGCCGAAGGCGCGTGGCGATCCGCGAAGCGTTGCGAGCGCAGCATTGCCGGGGTCCCCGCAAATTCGCAGTCCAAATTTGCGGGGTGGCAAGCAATCTCATCTCGATAGGAGGTTGCCACGGCCCTGCGGGCCTCGCAACGACGCCTGCGGCGTCGCTTCGTCGCTTCGCTCCTCGCAATGACTGCGGTTCGCTCATCTAAACAGCCAGTAGCCGAGCATCAAAATCGTGCCGGCGAGAATGGCCGCCGCGTAGTTGCGCACGAAGCCGGTCTGCAGTCCCCGCACCGCCAGGCCTGCCCGGCCGACGAGCGCTCCCACGCCGTTCACCGCCCCGTCGATGCCGCGCGTCTCGACGACATCCGCAAGCAGGTGTGCCAGCCGTTTCGCCGGCGTTACGATCACGGCGTCGTACAGCGTTTCGATATACCACTGATGGCTGAGAAATCGCCCGAGCGCGCCCAGCGTCACCTCACGGCGGTCGCGGTAGAGTGCGAAACCGGCGAGGATGCCGGCCAGGCTGACGGCCACCGGCAGTGCCGTGATCACCCCCGCCGCGGGCATCGGCCTGTCCTTCAAGACTCCTATCGCGGAGTCGACGAAGAACGGCTCCAGGTAGCGGAGCAGCGGCTCGCCCGCGACCCGCGCACCCAGGAGCCCGCCGCCGAACGAGAGCGCGGCCAGGACCGCCATCGGCAGACCCATCACGGCGGGCGCCTCGTGGGGGTGCCCGGGATCCGCCGCGGGGCCGGCGAAGGTCAGCATCATCGCCCGCGTCACATACACGGCGGTGACAAACGCGGTCGCGAGACCCGCGATCCACACCAGCATCGCGCCGCCGCGCTGCGCCCATTCGAAGGCTCCCTCGAGAATCAGGTCCTTACTGAAGAAACCCGCAAACGGCGGCACACCGGCCAGCGCCAGCCCGCCCACCGCGAACCCAGCCGCAGTCCAGCGCATCGGGCCGGCCAGCCCGCCGAGTCTGCGCATGTCGACGACCCCGCGCATGGCGTGCATCACACTGCCCGCGGCCAGGAAGAGCAGCGCTTTGAAGAACGCATGCGTCGTGAGGTGGAACATGCCGGCGGGCATCATCACGACGCCCATGGCCAGGAACATGTAGCCTAGCTGGCTGATGGTCGAATAGGCGAGGACCCGCTTGAGGTCCCATTCAACCAAGGCCACGGTGGCGGCGAAGAACGCCGTCACCGCACCGACGGCCGCCACCACGGACAGGGTGTATCCGGCGTGGAGAAACAGGGGATGCAGCCGCGCGATCATGTACACGCCTGCGGTGACCATCGTCGCGGCGTGGATAAGGGCCGAGACCGGCGTAGGGCCTTCCATCGCGTCGGGCAACCAGACATACAGCGGCAGCTGCGCCGACTTTCCGGTGGCGCCGGCAAAGAGCAGCAGCGTGGCCGCGGTCAGCAGCCCAGGCGCCATTCCGCCTGAGGCGGCGGCCAGACGGTCAAACTGCAGATTTCCCGCGGTGGTGGCCAGCAGCAGGATGCCCAGGAGAAATCCGGCGTCCCCAATGCGGTTGACGATGAAGGCTTTGCGCCCGGAGCTGGCCGCGCGCTCGCGATCGAACCAGAACCCAATCAGCAGGTACGAACACAGGCCGACCAGTTCCCAGCCCACAAAGAGCACCAGCAGATTACCGCCCAGCACCAGCAGCAGCATCGACGCCACGAACAGATTCAGGTAGGCGAAGTACCGGGCGTACGCGGGATCATCGGCCATGTACCCGATGGAGTAGACGTGGATGAGAAACCCGACCCCGGTGACCACCAGGGCCATCAGCGCCGACAGGCGGTCCATGAACAGCCCGGCTGAGACCGTGAACTCACCGGCGCTGAGCCAGGTGAACAACGTCGCGGTCAGACCGCCGCCCGCCACGGCGGGATCGCCTGCTGCCATCACCGACGCGGCACACGCGGCGCCTACCGTCCCGCAGCCGATCGCGCCGACCACGCCGCGCGGCAGACGTCCGCCGGCCAGCCCGTTGATCAGCCAGCCGGCCAGCGGAAGAGCGACGATCACCTCGAGAACCATCGCTCAGCCTCGCAACAGATCCACGTCATCGATGTCGACCGTGTCCCGGGTGCGGAAGATGGCGATGAGGATCGCCAGGCCCACCACGACCTCAACCGCGGCCACGACGACTACAAAAAATACCGCGAGTTGCCCCTCGATGGCCAGCCGCTGCCGGGCAAATGCGACGAACGTCAGGTTGACCGCATTCAACATCAACTCGATCGACATGAACACGACGAGCGCGTTCCGGCGCACCAGCACCCCGGTGGTGCCCAGCACAAACAGCAGAGCGCTGAGCGCAAGGTAGGCCTCGAGCGGGACGCTCATCGCCGGGGCGCTCCCACGGGCGAGGGGGCGGAGCTCCGCGGGGGCGCGGCCACCGGCCGGCTCGCCGGCCGCCCGATGACGACGGCAGCGATGATGCCCACCAGCAGGATCACCGAGGCCACCTCGAAGGGTAAGGCAAACGAGGTAAAGAGCGCGCGCCCCACCGATTCTACAGTCCCAAACTCCGCCGGGGCCGGCGCGGCAGCATTTGTGGCAAATCGGAGGGTCAGGAGCATGAGGATCAAGAATGCCGCGGACAGCCCGATCGCGACTGGGCCCTGCCACCGCAGCCGGTCGGGTGACATCGCGCCCAGTTGCCGATGCAGGAGCATGACCACAAACAGGAACAGCACCACGATCGCGCCGGCATAGACGATCACTTGCAGGACTGCGATGAACTGGGCGGCCAGCAGCAGGTACGTCACCGCCAGGCTGCCCAGCACCAGCAAGAGGGACAGAGCGTTGCGCACCGGCAGCCGGCTGGCGACCACGCCGAGGCCTCCGGCCAGCGCCCCGAGTGCAGCAAACACGAAGATGATTACTTCCACAACCACCCCGTGATTGGCATCATACTTCCCGTTGGGGATCCCGTCCCGAGGCCCCGGGATACGGTTCTGTGAGCATGGGCTTCGTGTAGATCATGGCGTCCCGCGAGAAGCTCGCCAACTCGTACTCACGCCCGAGCACGATGGCGCCGGTGGGACACGCCTCCTCGCAGAACCCACAGAAGATGCAGCGCAGTTCGTTGATCTGAAAGTCTGTGGCGTAACGCTCACCCTTGCTGACTTGATGCTCAGGGGTATTCTCCGCGGCCCGGACGTAGATGGCCTGCGATGGACAGACAATGACACACAGCTCGCAGCCCACGCACCGTTCCATCCCATCCGCGTAGAGGGTGAGCCAGTGCCGGCCCTTGAAGCGTGGCTGGACCGCGGCCCGTTTCACCTCCGGGTAGCGGACGGTGACGGGGGGACGGAACAAATATCGGAATGTGACCGCCAGTCCCTTCAAAATGGCCAGCGATTGTCTGATACGCACTCTCAGGGTCGTCATCGACGCGCACCGGAACTACGTCTACTTGGTCTACTTAGTCTTCTTAGTCTACTTGGTCTAAGAGATCTACAGAATCAACGCTCTCTGGAGCAGGTAGACCAAGTAGACGCCGTTTCATGTTCCCCGCAAGACGACAATCACCGCCGTCACCACCAGATTGAGCAGCCCAAGGGGGATAAGCACTTTCCATCCCAGGGCCATGAGCTGATCGTGCCTGACCCGGGGGAGCGTGGCCCGCAGCCAGATGAAGACAAACACGAAGGCCAGGGTCTTCAACACGAACCAGACCGGCCCCGGCAGCACCGGCCCCCACCAGCCGCCCCAGAACAGCGTCGTCAGCAGCGCGCTCATCGTGACGATGGCGACGTACTCGCCGATGTAGAACATCGCGAACTTGAAGCCGCCGTACTCGGTCTGGTAGCCAGCGATGAGCTCCTGTTCGGCCTCCGGCAGGTCGAACGGTGCGCGATTGGTCTCTGCCACCGCCGCGATGAGAAAGATGAGAAAGCCCAAGGGCTGGAGCGCTACGAACCATACGCGCCGCTGGGCCTCCACGATGGAGACCAGGCTCAATGAACCGGCGGTCAGCACCACGGAGATCACGGCCAGCCCCAGGGCCAGCTCATAACTGATCAGTTGGGCGCTGCTGCGCAGACTGCCGAGCAGCGAGTATTTATTGTTCGACGACCATCCCCCCAGAATGATGCCGTACACGCCGACCGAGGAGGTGGCCAGGACCAACAGGATACCAACATTGACGTCGGCCAGCCGCAACGGGACACGCTGCCCGAACAGCATCACCTCAGGCCCAAACGGAATCACCGCATACACGAAGAGAGCGGTGACCATCGAAATCGCCGGCGCCAGCCAGTACACGATCACGTCGACATGCGCGGGCATGAAACTTTCCTTAAAGACGAGTTTGAGCCCGTCCGCCAGCGGCTGCAGCAGGCCGAACGGACCCACGCGGTTGGGACCATACCGGACTTGAAACTTGCCCAGCAGACGGCGCTCCAGCAGCGTCATGTACGCGCAGGCCGTCAGCAGAATGAACAGGAGCAGCGCGCTCTTCACCGCGACGATGGCGATCTCGATCACAGCGGGCCGCCGCCCTCCTTGCGTCCCTCGGCGCCCCCGGCGACGGGGGCCAGGGCCGTCACCCGCACCCGCGTCAACGGCTCAGTCAGATCGACCAGCGCATTGGCGGGCGCGGCATCAAAACCCCGCGGCAGGAAGACCTGGCCCGGGAGGACGGCCGGTGAGAGCTTCGCCCGCACCGCCACCGACCCGCGGCGCGATCGCACCACCGTGGCGTCGCCTTCACCGATCCCGCATCGCGCGGCGTCCTCGGGGTGAAACAGCGCCCAGGGCTCGCCGGCCAGGTCGGCGATCGCCGTGCTGCGCGAGGTCATCGCGCCCCGGTCGAACAGGACGTCCCCGAGCACGAGGATGAGGGGAAAGTCGGTGTCGGCGCCGTCGACAGGTCGGGCTTCTTGGATCCTCGATCCCGGATCCTGGATCCTGGATCCCTGTCGCGGTACCCGGGCATCGATCTCCAGTCCGGGGATGAGAGATCGCATCTCGTCGAAGATTTCCTCCCAGCCGCTGTACGCGATCACCTTGCCCATCCGCTCGGCGAGCGCCGCGAAGATCCCCCAATCGGCCCGCGACTCACCAGGACCCGGGACGGCCGCGCGCAATCGCTGGACGCGGCCCTCGATGTTGCACACCGTGCCGTCTTTCTCCGGCGCCACCAGCGCCGGCAGCACCACATCGGCCATCTGCGCGGTCTGTGTCAGAAACGCGTCCTGGACCACCAGAAATGGCAGCCGCCCCCGCGCCTCAGTCCACCGCGTGCGGTCAGGGGCGTCGGTCCCCGGATCGGCGCCGGCCACGTAAAGGACGTCCAGCCTGCCCTGCCCTGCGGCCTCGATGATCTCCGGCGCGTTCCATCCCGCAGCGTCGCTCGGGGCAGCGCCCCAGAGCGACTCGAGATCGTGCCTGACCTCCGCCAGCGGGCGGCCACCGGGACCGGCATCAGGCAGCAGTCCGGCCAGCGCCGCCCCGAATGCGTTCCCTTTGCCGCGCATGACGTTCACGGAGGTGTGGAGCCTGGCCGCGAGCTCACGCAGGAGCCCGTAGATCTCGGCGCCGTCAGGGGCGTCGAGCGCCCCGCGGCCGATGAGAATCTGCGGTCGTGCGGCGCGGGCCAGGCGCGCGCCCGCCGCGGTTATCGCGTCCCGGAGCACGCCGCCGGTCTCCCCCGCACCGTTTGGGGCGCCGGACATCGCCTCCAGCAATGCGCGCACTACCTGCGCGCCAGATCCGTAGCGGTGCACCAGGTGGTGGGCAATGAACCGATCAATCTCCAGCCCTTTCGGGGTGACGGCGATCATCGCCGCGCCGCGATCGAGCGCCCGCTTCATCCGCAGCCAGATGACCGGATACTCCTCGGTGATATCGCACCCCACAAGGACGATCACATCGGCGTCATTCATGTCCGCAAGAGAGGATGTCATTCCCCACGGCGCGAGCAGGCTGGCGCCTCCCGGCGGCGCGTCGGTGCGGTGATCCAGGTGATTCGTGCCAACCACGCTGCGGAAGAACCGCCCGGCCACGTAGGCGTCCTCGTTGGCCAGGCGCGTCCCGCCGAGCATCGCCACCCGGCCCGGAGCGGCGGCACGCAGCCGGCGCGCCACGACGTCCAGCGCTTCGTCCCACGTGGCTTCGCCCAACCCGCCCCCGCGGCGGATCAGCGGGGTGCGCAGGCGATCCTGGTGGTGCACGTAGGTGTGACCGAAAAATCCGAGGTCGCACAGCCAGATGTCGTTCACGGCCGGGGATTCGCGCGCGCGGGTGCGGGTGATGGCGCCGTCGCGCACATCGAACTCCAGGGCGCAGCCGACGCCGCACAGCGTGCACACGCTGGCCACCGGCTGATTGTCCCATGGCCGGGCGGCGAACCGATACGTCTTGGCCGTCAGCGCGCCCACGGGGCAGATGGCGATGGTGTTGCCGATAAACTTCGACTTCACCGGCAAAGTGAACGGCGTGTTTACCTCGCTGTGGAATCCCCGCTCAAACCCTTTCAACGCGTCGTCGCCGGCGATCAGCTCGCCGAACCGCACGCACCGCCAGCACAGGATGCACCGCTCCCGATCGAGCACCAGCACACGGCCCAGGGAGACCGGCTTGGCGAAGTCGCGTTTGGTCTCGACGAAGCGGCTGCGGCCGGGGCCGTACTGATAGGCCTGGTCCTGCAGCGGGCATTCGCCGCCCTTGTCGCAGATGGGACAGTCCAGCGGATGATTGATGAGCAAGAACTCCAGGATGGCTTCCTGTCCGGCTTTGACTTCGGGGGTGGTCGTGAAGACGGTCATGCCATCTGTCGCCTCCAGGGTGCAGGAGGTCTGGAGTTTCGGCATTTTTTCGACCTTGACCAGACACATCCGGCACGCCCCCAGCGGGGGCATGCGGTCGTGGTAGCAGAAGATGGGGATCTCGATGCCGGACCGCCGGGCGGCGTTGTAGACGGTCGTCCCCTTCGGCACGGAGACCGTCCGCCCGTCGATGGTCAGCGTGATCGTTGGTGGAAGCTGGCTCATAGATTCTCCGATGTCATCGCGAGCGCAGCGAAGCGATCTCCTTGGACGAGGAGATTGCTTCGTCGCTTCGCTCCTCGCAATGACAGAAAAGTCCTTCAATCACGCCAATGCCTCAACATCACAGCGCCCTGTCTTGACATGGTGTTCATACTCCTGGCGGAAGAAACGCAAGGTCGAATAGATCGTGGGAGGCACGCTCTCGCCCAGCGGGCAGAAACAGGTCCCCGTCATCCCCCGCGCGATGCCATCCAGCAGCGGCAGGTCCTCCACCCGCCCGCGGCCGGCCAGGATGCGGTGCAACGCCTCCCCCAACCACATCGTCCCTTCGCGGCAGGGCGTGCACTTGCCGCACGACTCGTCGCGGTAGAACTCCACGGTGCGCGAAGCGACCTCCAGCATGCAGGTGGTGTCGTCCATCACGATCAGCGCGCCCGACCCCAGCATCGATCCGTAGACATCGAGTTTGGCCAGCGCGTCGTAATCCATCGGCGTGTCCAGGTAGGCGGCGGGCAAGACGGCCGATGACGACCCGCCGGGAAAGCACGCCTTGAACGACCGGCCGGCACGCATCCCTCCAGCCCGGTCGATCACCTGCCGGATGGTGGTCCCCAGCGGCACCTCATACACGCCAGGATGCGCCACGTGTCCGCTGACGGAGATGAGAACCGGGGGCCCTTGCTGGCGGTACCACTCGGCACCCTTGGCGAGAATCCACGCCACGTGACACAGCGTCTCGACGTTGTTGACCACCGTGGGCTGCATGTACAGACCCTTGACCGCGGGGTAGTAGGGCGGCTTCAAGCGCGGCATCGCCCGGCGGCCCTCAAGCGACTCCAGCAGCGCGGTCTCTTCGCCGGCGATGTACGCGCCGGCGCCGGTGCCCAGCACGATGGTGAGATCGTACCCGCTGCCGGCAATGTTACGGCCCACCAGCCCCGCGGCAGTGGCCTGCGCCAGCACCCGGTCCAGCAGCGCCCGCGCCCGGTAGAACTCCCGCCGCAGGTAAACAAACGCCAGGTGCGCGCCGACGGCGTAGCTAGCGATGACGATTCCCTCGATGAGCCGGTGCGGGTCGCTTTCCAGCAGCGTGCGATCTTTGAAGGTCCCGGGCTCGCCTTCGTCGGCGTTGATGACGACGTATTTGGTGACCGCGGGATCTTTGGGGATAAACTTCCACTTGCGCCCGGTGGCGAACCCGGCGCCGCCGCGACCCCGCAGGCCGGATTTGTCCACCTCGTCGATCACGGCCTCCGGCGACATGGACAGCGCCCGCCGCAGCCCCGCGTAGCCCCCGCGCGCGGTATATGCCTCCAACTCGCCCTGATCCGGTTCGTGGAGATACTTGAGCAGAACAGGCTCGCCCGAAGAAGATTGTTGGGCCTCGGGCTTCGGGCTTTGCTGAACTACCGGGCTCCGGGCTTCGGGCCCTGGGCTTCGGTAGCGGCTGAGAATTTCACCGATGCTCTCTGGGGTAACCAGGCCGAACCGCTCAGTGCCCACCATCACGGCCGGCGCAGCCTCGCACGCGGCGAGACATTCCGCCGTCTTGAGGGTGAACGCGCCGTCCGGGGTCGTCTCCCCCACCTCGACTCCGAGTTGCCGCCGCAGCTGGTCGAGGATCCGGCCGCAGCCGTTGAGCATGCAGGCGATATTCGTGCAGACCTGCACGAGGTGCCGGCCGACCGGGCGGAAGAAGAGGAGATGGTAGAACGATGCCACCGAGGCGACCTCGCTGACCGGCAGGTCCATCACCGCCGCGAGGTCGGCCAGCGCATCGGCGGTCAGGTACCCCGCCTCGTCTTGCGCCACAAACAATGCCCCCAGCAGCGCCGACTGGCGGTGCGGAAACTGCGCCATCAGACGGCGGATCTCCACTTTTGCGTTTTCGGAGAGACCGTTCTCGCTCATATGCGAAGGGCGGGACTGGGGACTGGGGACTGGAGACTGGACATAACGGTGGCCCCACCAGTCCCTAGTCCCAAGTCCCTAGTCCCGTAGTTCGTCATCGATCCACGTCTCCCAACACGATGTCGATCGAGGCAATCGCCACCACCACATCGCCCACGGTGCCGCGGTGGAGCATCACCGGAAGCGCCTGGAGATTGTTGAACGACGCGGAGCGCACCCGAACCCGGACCGGGCGGTTGCTGCCGTCGCTGACGATGTAGTAGCCTTTCTCTCCCCGCGGAGATTCGACCGCGGCGTAGACCTCGCCCGCCGGCGGGTGGATCCCCTCGCTGACCAGTTTGAACTGGTGGATCACCGCCTCCATGCTGCGCACCAGCTCCCGCCGCGGAGGCAGCGCGACCTTCCGGTCGTCCACGAGCACGGGGCCGCCGGGCAGCCCCTGCAACGCCTGCAGGATGATCCGCCTGCTCTGCCGCATCTCCTCCATCCGCACCCGGTACCGATCAAACGCATCCCCGTTGGTCCCCAGCGGGACGTCGAACGAGTAGTCGGCGTAGCCGCCGTATGGAAACGCCTTGCGCACGTCATAGGACACACCCGACCCGCGCAGCACCGGCCCGGTGCACCCATAGCGGATGGCGTCCTCGGCGCTGAGCACCGCCACGCCCTCCGTGCGCTTGCGCCAGATGAGATTGTCCGTCAACAACGCCTCGTACTCGTCCAGCCGGCGGGGAACGTCTTCGAGGTATCTCTGCACACGCTCCGCAAAGCCCTCCGGCAGGTCCCACTGCAGCCCGCCGATCCGGAAGTACCCGTGCATCATCCGCTGTCCGGAGACCATCTCAAAGATGTCGAGGATCTCCTCCCGATCGCGGAAGCAGTACATCAGCAGGCTGGTGACGTTGAGATCGATCGCCGCCGTGCCCAGATAGACGAGATGGCTGGCGATGCGCGAGAGTTCCGCCAGGATGAGCCGGATGACTTCGGCGCGCTTGGGCGCCGTGATGCCGAGCAGTTTTTCGACGGCCAGGACGTAGGCCTGCTCCTCGATGAACGTGGCCAGGTATTCAATGCGCGGGGGAAAGACGATGTTCTGATGGTAGGTGCGGGTCTCCATCTCCTTCTCAAACCCGGTATGCAGGTACCCGATCACAGGCTCGACGCCGAGGATGACCTCGCCCTCCAGTTCCAGGATCAGCCGCAGCACCCCATGGGTGGCGGGGTGTTGCGGGCCCATGTTGAGGACGAGCGTCTCCTTCGTCAGCTGGCTCATCTCAGGTCCCTGCCGGCGCACATGTATCGCCGGCCTCACCGCCTCGGGCGTCCGGCCTCCACCGCCTATGCGTGTCTCGGCTTTGACGTCGGGATGATCTGGCTGGGAACTTTCGGCGTGTGGCCCCGAAACTCGACAGGCTCTTCAACCAGCGGGTAATCCTTGCGCAGCGGATGGCCCTCCCAGTCGTCTGGCATCAGGATGCGCCGCAGGTCGGGATGGCCGTCAAACCGGATGCCAAACAGGTCGAAGACCTCCCGTTCCAGCCAGTTGGCCCCCGGCCATAACGAGGTGGCCGACGGCGCGGTCTGGTCGGCGGCGAGGTGCACCATAAGCCGGACCCGGGCGGGTGGCTCGACCGAGGTCAGCAGGTACACGACATCGAATCGCGGCTGCGCGGGATGGCGGTCCACTGCCGTCAGGTCGGTCAGCAGACGAAACCCCATATCGCGCGCGGCCTCCAGCGCCTGCAGGATGCGCTCACGGGCGACGACGAGGGTCACCTCGTCCCGGAAGCGGATCTGTCCGACAACGGCCTCCCCCAGCCGCTGGACCAGGACGTCTTCGGGGCGGGTCATCGCCTCCTCCGGCCTGGCTGCGCGATGAGTTCCTGCAACTTCAGGAAGCCATAGAGCAAGGCCTCCGGTCGGGGTGGGCACCCTGCAACATAAACGTCCACGGGAATGAGCTTGTCCACGCCCTGCACCAGCGCGTAGTTGTTGAACACCCCGCCGCAACTGGCGCAGTCCCCCATCGCAATGACCCACTTCGGATCCAGCATCTGCTCATAGATGTGCTTGACCACCGGCGCCATCTTTTGCGAGACCCGGCCGGAGACGATCATGAGATCGGCCTGGCGGGGCGAGGCGCGGAACGCTTCGCTGCCGAACCGCGCGATGTCAAAGCGGGCCTGAGCGGTGGCAATCATTTCGATCGCGCAGCAGGCCAGGCCAAACTGCGCCGGCCACAGCGAGTTCCGCCGGGCCCATGACACCACTCGATCCACCGTCGTTGTGAGGATGTTGCTTTCCAGGGCCCGGAGATCGGCCTCGGTCGCCTCTGCCGGCGACCGCGCGCGAGAGACCAGGGTGCCGCGCTCTGGCGGAGGTGTCACTGCCATTCCAGCGCCCCTCGCTTCCAGGCGTAGAGGAAGCCCAGTCCAAGCACGGCGACAAACGCCAGCATCTCGACCAGGCCATAGACCTTCAGCTCCCGGGCCACGACGGCCCACGGGTACAAGAACACCGCCTCCACCTCGAAGAGCAGAAAGAGCATCGCAATAAGGTAGTAGCGGATGGGGACCCGCTCGCGGGCGGAGCCGATCGGCCATACCCCGGATTCATAGGGCTCGGCCTGCCCCGGCAGCGGGCGGCGCGCGCCACCGGCGCGCGCGGAACGCCATCCGCCGACGAGTGCGTGCGCCGTGAGGAGAACAGCCGTAAGCGCCACGGCAAGCGCAAAATGCACAAAGACGGGGATGTAGTCTGTCACGAGTGAATGCTCCGCGCTCCTACGTACACACGGTTCGCCGCGCGGGGGGCCATCTCCCGGTCTATCGCCCGCTCCGCTGCGCAGCACGCTGCGGCACGGCGCGGCGCGGACGGCCTGCTGAGGCGGCGCGCAGATTCTCGATGACCTCAGGGACGACCGTCAGCAATTGATCAACGTCCTCGTCCGTATTCCAGCGTCCCAGGGTCAGGCGGATGGTGCCGGCCGCGATCTCCGGCGGCAGGCCGATGGCACTGAGCACGTGGGAGGGTTCCAGGCTGCCCGAGGTGCAGGCCGACCCGCTGCTCGCGGCCACACCCTGAAAGTCGAGCGCCAGCAGGATGGATTCGCTGTCGGCTCCTTCAAACGAAAGGTTCACGTTCCCGGGCAACCGCTCGACGGGATGCCCATTCAGGTGCGCGCCGTCGAGGCGGACGAGCCCCTGGATGAGGCGGTCCCGCAGCCGGCGCAGGCGGACCGCTTCCTCGTGCATGCACTCCATGGCGATGCGGATCGCCACCCCAAATCCTACGATCGCCGGCACGTTCTCCGTCCCCGCCCGGCGGTTGCGCTCATGCGATCCGCCATGCTGGATGCGCGCCACGTTGGATCCCTTGCGAACGTACAGCGCGCCGACGCCCTTGGGGCCATAGCGCTTGTGCGCCGACATCGACAGCAGGTCGACGCTCAGCGCGTCCACGTGAACCGGGAGCAGGCCCACCGATTGTGTGGCGTCGGTATGCATCAGAATTCCGCCCTCACGCGCGAGACGGCCAATCTCGGCCACGGGCTCCAGCGTACCGATCTCATTGTTAGCGTGCATCACGGAGATCAGCACGGTGTCGGGGCGAATGGCCGCGCGCACGTCGTCCGGATCCACGCGGCCATCACGGTCCACGGGAAGGTATGTCACATCAAATCCACGGGACTGTAAGAACCGAAGGGGTTCCAGCACCGCGTGGTGCTCAACCGGCGAAGCGATGAGATGCCGGCCCCGCGCCTCGTTCGCCCACGCCGCCCCGAGCACGGCAAAGTTATCCGCCTCGGTGGCGCCGCTGGTAAATACGATTTCGGCCGGGCTCGCCCCGAGGGCCGACGCGATCACCTCGCGCGACCGGTCCACTGCCGCCCGCGCGTCTTGCCCGAACTGGTGGATGCTGCTGGCGTTGCCGAACTGCTCGGTGAAGAACGGCAGCATCGCCTCCACCACTCGCGGGTCGGTGGGCGTGGTGGCGCCGTGATCGACGTATATGCGCGTATCCATAGGCATTGCGGGCTTGATCAGAGTGATTAGTGATTTGTGATTAGTGATTCGTTACTACTAGATTAGCACTTCTGCGTGGCAGGATGAGCCCGCAGTCCCGAATCACGAATCACTAATCACAGGGTTTGCGTGTTAGCGTGGGATGGCCAGCGCGAGGCGGGGAATCAGCGGTGCGCCCCGGCGGCCATCGCCGGTCGCCTGCGCCGGGATCTTGCGCACAGCCCCAAGGCGTAATTGCAAGCGGATGTGCCGGAGCGGGACACGCTTGCGGATCACAAAGTAGCGAATCTGCTGGGCCCGCTCGATGTCCTGCCAGGAGTAGAGCCTGCGGCGAGACCGTCCTTCGCGGACTGGATAGATGAGCCCGTGCTGCTCCCATTTTCGCAGCGTCTGGGGGCTGACGCCCACCAGGCTGCTTGCGACGCTCACAGTGAAGAAGGGGTTTGTCTGCTGCTTCATGGGGGAGTCTCCTCAGGAGATTCATGCCCAGTATAGCAAGCCCCTGCCCAATTCCGGAACAACCGAACGGCAGTCCGTAATCCCATGAAAATCAGCAAAATACGGGGAAATGGGAAGAAAGGACCAGACGACAACAAAATTTCGCGGAATTAGGACTAGATTGGACTACAATTGACAATTTTACTCAATTTTGGCTTCATTTCTGCAGATTGCTACCTGGTTGAGGCCTGCTGGAGCCTTCGGGCGAACCGTTCAGCCTCGGGGTTGCCACTGCCGCGCAATGCCTCGATGGCCGCCGCGGTGTCATATTGCACCCTGCGCAGCGCGGCCCGCCATCGGTCCCCTTCGACACTCAGCGTCGCGTAAGACGCCCGCTGATCGCCGTCAAAGGGCAACCCCACGCTGCCTGGGTTGACGAGCAACTTGTCGCCGAGCTCGCGCACGTAGGCGATGTGAATGTGCCCGTAGGCCACGGCGGCCGCCGCCGTATCGGCGAACACACGGCGGATCACCGGCTCCGGGGCGTCGGGAGGCACAACATCGCTGATGCTCCAGGGGGTGGCATGCACCACCACCAGATCGCCGGCTCCGTGCGGGATCCGCCATAGAAAGGGCAGGCCGGCCAGGTACCGCCTGTCGGCGTCGGACATCTGGGTGGCGGCCCATCCGATGGCATCGGTGACCGAGTCCGGGGCGGAGGTCAGCCATTCGTCGGTGTTGCCCCGGATCGCCGGGTAGCCGCGGCGGCGGACGAATTCAACACATTCTGCAGGCCGGGGGCCGCCAAGGGCGAGGTCTCCGGCGACGATGACCTGCGAGGGACCCAACCGGTCCAGGTCCTGCAAGACCGCCTCCAGTGCCCAGAGGTTGCCATGAATATCGGAAATCACCGCAATCATGGAGGAGACTCCCCAAACACGGCATCGATGAAACTTTTCATGATGCGCGCCGTCACGCCCCAGATCTCATACCGGCCGTGTGTGTAGAAGTACACATCGACCTGCTGGCCGCCTCGCTCCCGCCGTTCCATCCGTAGTCTCGATGCATCACGAAACACGCTCAGCGGCACGCTCAGCACCTCGGCGATCTCCGCCGTATTGATCCGCAGCGGCACGGGATCCGAAATGATCCCTACGAAGGGCGTAATCAAGAATCCACTCACCGTCGCGTGGACGTCGTCCAGCGTCCCCAGGACCTCCACGATGCCCCGGGGAATTCCGACCTCTTCCTCAGTTTCCCGCAGCGCTGTGGCCAGGGCGTCCACGTCGCCTTGCTCGGTCGCCCCGCCCGGAAACGAGATCTGGCCCTTGTGGTGCTGGACGGTATCGGTACGCCGCGTGAACAGGACAAGCGGGGTTCCATCCTGCACCAGGAGCGGAATCAGTACCGCGGCCCTGGTAAGCCCGTCAGCCTCGATCATCCGACGGGTGCGTCGGGCAAGCTTCTGCCGGATGAGGTCGGTCAGGGCGGTCATGCCCCACCTTTTGACAACTCCGAGGCGCCTCCTATGGGCACGGTGAAAGCACGGTACCTGGTACCCGGACGAGAGGCGAACGACCGGTCGGCGCAGGCCCTGGGGCCATATCCCCAAATTATCCACAAGATGTTGATATCTGAGGCAGGAGTTTGCCACCTGGCGGGGAATAAGCGTAAGGACCTGCAGGGGGGAGGAGCCTTCGAGTCTGCTCTTGGACGCCTCCACGACAGGCTCCCCACTAGGCAACGCATGGACACCACTCCTCCTTCGCCCGCACCTCCTCCCTGAGGTCGCTTTATCTTCACAGACGGGCATCGGGCTTCGGGCTCCGGCCTCGACAGAATGTGTGGCTTCATGATCGAGTACCTGCCGTTCGACAAGCGCGTCCCTGATACCCAATACCGTGATCTGCTCCTGCGCATCCTCACCACCGGCGAAGAGGTCCCGACCGAGCACGGCGTCTCGGCCCTGAAAGTCATCGGCCACGCCATGCGGTTCCCGCTGGCAAACGGGTTCCCTGTCGTGACCGAGCGCGACGTCGCCCGCGAACCTAAGAACGGGAGACGTCCATCGCTCTTCCACCAGGCCCTCGGCGAGTTGTGCGCTTTTCTCAACGGCGCACACACTCAACAGGACCTGGAGCAATTTGGCTGCTACTGGTGGGACCCCTGGGTCACCGCGGAACACTGCGAGAAGTTTGGTCTTCCCCCCGGGGATCTCGGGCCGGGGTCATACGGTGCGGCATTTCGGAGATTCCCCACTGCGGAAGGCACGCCGTTTGACCAGTTGCGGCACCTCATCGAGCAGGTCAAGGAACGGCCCGATGCCCGGCATCACGAGCTCTCGCCGTGGATTCCGCAGTACGTGCTGACCGGGCACGAGGGCGGCCGGCGGGTGGTGGTGCCGCCCTGCCACGGCTGGGTGCACGTGCACGTGAACTCGCGTACCCGGACGCTGACCCTCACCCATCGCCAGCGCAGCGCGGACGCGCCAGTGGGCCTGGTTTTCAACCTGATCCACTATGCGGCGCTGACACTCATGATCGCCCAGGTCACCGGCTATCGGGCCAACGAGCTCGTCTATTGGATCGACGACGCGCACATCTATCTCAATCAGCTCGAGGATGTGCGGGTGATGCTGGCCACGGAGCCGCAGCGTTTGCCGACGGTGACCCTGGACCCGGCGATCGCTGATCTGTTTGCCTTCCGGGCTCAGCACTTCGCGGTCCGGGATTACCACCCGCGACTGCCCCGCCGGCGCATTGCCACCCCGGTCTGACTCCTCAGACCACTGCGGTCACGAGGCCCTGCACGCGCGGCAGCCCCTTTCCCACCACCGTCCAGGAATCGCCCTCGTCGCGGCTGCCGTACACCTCGCCGGTCGTTGTCGCGAAGTACACGCCGGCCGGACGCAGGGTGTCGGCATCCATGCCGTGCCGCAGCACTACGCAATGCACCTTTCTTGGCAAACCGTCAGTGAGTTTCTCCCAACTTCGACCGCTGGAGCGCGTCCGGTAGACCTCGAGGGCGCCGATGATGCAACTGTTGTGCTTCTTGCAGCCATTGCCCTGATAGGCGGGCACAACATACGCGGTGTTGACGTCCCGGGGGTGGACGGCCAGCGGAAAGCCGTGGCGCTCCGGGAGCCCGGCCGAGATATCCTGCCACGACGCACCGAAGTCGTTGCTGCGATAGACGCCGCAGTGCTGCTGCCGATAGATGACTTGCGTATCAGCCGGCGAGATCCCGATGCGGTGTGTACAGGCATGGACCTGGGCCAGGTGGTCTTCGGCCGCCTTGGCGCGCTCCTCCTCACTCGTCGGGCGCATGTGCTCACTGCGGCCCGCCACCGGGCAGGACTCGTAGACGCCCTGGCGGGCTAGCTCCCAGGTTTCCCCGCCGTCCAGAGTCCGTACCGCTCCATGGTTTGTGCTGCTGACGATGAGCATCCGCCTGGGATCTTTCGGGTCGATGTGGATACCGTGCAAGGAGTTGCCGATCGTGCCAAAGGCCCAGTCGCCGTAACGGTTTTCCTTCAGTGGCGCACCAAGGTAGCCCTCGTGCACCGTCCAGTGGCGACCGCGGTCCGTGCTGTGAAACAGATAGCTGTAGTGGGTTCCCACCCACAGATCGTCGGAGTGCTTGGGGTTCACGGCAACCGCCCACAGCTTGCGGATCGGCAGGCCGTCGTTGAGCGGCGTCCATGACTTCCCGAAGTTGCGGCTGGCCAGGAGGCCCTCGGACGATGTGGTGGCGTAGATGGACTTGCGCTTGGGATCCCAGGCGAAATGATTGACCGACAGCCCCTTCAGGTACGGGCCGCGGCGCTTCCACTTCGCGCGCCTCGCGTCGCTTTCAAAGACAAACAGGCCGCCGGCGGTCCCGGCAAACACCATCACCTTGGGCATCGCGGTCCTCCTGTCCACACGCTGGGGAATCGGAGGGTAGCGTTCGTCGCCCGCAGAAGCACACCCTGCCGAACACGAAACGACCAACCAGGAGGGACACAGTGCGTTTCGCCACGTACCAGCGGGGGAGAGAAGCGCGACTGGCATTTGTCGTCGAGGATCGGCTCGTGGACCTGGGCGCGGTCGCTCAGCGGAAGAAGACGAAGATACCCGCCGACATGATTGGGGTGATTGCGGAGGTGCCCGCGAGCACGCTGCGCACGTTGTGGGGGGAGGCGCAGGCCTGGGTGAACGCGAGGCGTCCATCCATCCCCCTCTCGCGCGCCAGACTGCTGGCGCCAATCCAGCGCCCTCGCAAGAACATCATGTGCATGGGCCGCAACTACATCGAGCACGCCAGAGAAACCGGGGGCGCACCGCCGGAGGTCCCGGTGTTCTTCACGAAACCGCCGACCTGCGTCATCGGTCCGGGGGCGCCGGTCACCTATCACACCGTGACGCAGGCGCTGGATTACGAGGTCGAGCTGGCGGTGGTGTTCGGCCGCCGCGGCCGCGACATCCCCGCCGCGAAGGCATTGGACTACGTTTTCGGATACACTATCATGAACGACGTCACCGCCCGCGATCTGCAGCGGCGGCACCAGCAGTGGTTCAAGGGGAAGTCGCTCGACACGTTCGCTCCGCTTGGACCGTGGATCGTCCACCGCTCGGCCATCCCGGATCCGCAGCGCCTGCGCCTGAGGATGCGGGTGAACGGCGAACTGCGCCAGAATGCGACGACCGCGAGCATGATCTTCGGTGTGGCGCAGTTGATTGAGAGCTTATCGGCCGGCATGACCATCGAACCGGGCGACATCATGGCGACCGGTACCCCGGAGGGCGTGGGGATGGGGTTCAATCCACCAAAATGGCTGCACGTCGGCGACGTCGTCGAAGCGGAAGTCGAGGGCATCGGGCTGCTGCGCAACCACATCGCCGCGGCCAAACCCTAACTGCGGAATTAGGGATCCGGGATTAGGGATCAGAATAATGCGCGTTGCAAAACGAGTACGGCGCTGCGCGTGGGCGGACCATAGTCCATTGATGCGCGCGTATCACGATCGGGAGTGGGGGAATCCCCGGCACAGCGACCGGGTGCTCTTTGAGTTTCTGATCCTCGAGGGGATGCAGGCCGGGCTGAGCTGGGACACCATTCTGCGGAAGCGGAACAACTTTCGCCGCGCGTTCTCGCGATTTGATCCCAGGCGGGTCGCGCGCTACGCCTCAGGCGATATCCGGCGGCTGATGACCGACGCGGGCATTATCCGCAACCGCGCCAAGATCCTGGCGGCGATTGCCAACGCCCGGGCGTTCCTGGAGGTGGTGGGCGAGTTCGGATCGTTCAATAGATACATCTGGGGCTTCGTGGACGGCCGCCCGCTACTGAACCGGCGCCGTACCCTGGCCCAGATCCCCGCGGAAAGCCCGGTCTCCGTGGCCATGAGCGCAGACCTGCGGCGCCGTGGGTTTCGCTTCGTGGGCCCGACCATTTGCTACGCGTTCATGCAGGCCGTGGGCATGGTGAACGACCATACCGTCGGGTGCTTCCGCCGCGCCCAACTCCTGAAAGCTACCCCACGACCTACGCAACCTACACGAACTACACAATCTACACAATCACCTGCAAAGACCTGACAAGCTGTCCTGCAGATTGTGCCCCTGATCTTGTCGTTTGTGTAGATTGTGTAGGTTATGTAGGTTGTGTAGATTGAGTGCGTTGGCGAATCACAAATCACCGTGTCCTTCAGCGCTCAAACCACAGCGTGTGCGGCCGGAGGTTGCCGGTGATCCCCAGCTGTGAGGCCATCAGGCTGGTCCACCGCAACACACCCTCGATAATGCCCAGCGTCTGTTCTTCCACCTGATCCGGCGGCAGCGGCGAGGCCTGCAGGGAAGTGATCATGTCGATTACCTGCCTGCTGATCGTCTCCACATCGTCCAGCAGCGCACGTCCCGCCTGCTGGGCGGATGGGCTGAGGGGCCGGGACGTGTCGTTGTGGCTTCCCAACTCGCGGCGCCGGGCCGCCGCCCACTTCGCGAGCTCATCCAGCGCCGGACGGGCATGGCCCGGGCTGCGCTCCATCACCACCGTGACGTAGACCTGACAGGCCCGCCACACATGGTGCACGATCCCTGCGAGAAACTTGCGATCAGAGGGCGTAAACGCGTTCGGGGGCATCGCGCTCATCTTCGTCGCAACGAGACTTCCGCGCCCGACTGGCGGTCTCCTTGCCCCGTACCAAACTTGGTTCGTGAAACTGGTGGGGAACCCGACCTACGCGGCAGACCAAGTTGGTACGGGGCTTGTCGTGAGGGCAACAGGGGCGATGGCTCTCACGGTGAACCTCTTCCTGGGCCTGCCTCGTACACCTGGCGATGACCACATCCTCTGAACGCGAACCGCTCTCTGCGATCATCGCCGAGATGCTCGGCTCCCAGGTGGTCACCGTCGGTGAGGTGGCCGATCGCGTTGCCCAGCGGGGTTTTGGCCTGATCATGAGTGTCCTTGCCCTGCCGACGATGATCCCGGTGCTGCCCCCGGGGTCTGCGGCGTTTATCGGGCTGTTGTACATCCTGCTCGCAGTGCAGATGCTGATCGGGTTGCCGCGGCCGTGGCTGCCGGTGCGGGTACGCAACTACCGCCTCACCTCGGGCACCATGCGGATGCTGCAGGAGCGAGGCATCCCCCTGCTGCGCCGCGTCGAGCGTCTTGCCCGGCCGCGCGCGACGTGGGTTCCGGATGCGCTCGTGACGCGGGCCGTGGCGGTCGCGGTCCTGCTCCTGGGGATCGTGCTGCTTAGCCCGCTCCCGTTCTTCAACACGATCCCGGCCATGACTGTCCTGATCCTGGGCATCGGGCTGTTCAACCGTGATGCACTGTTCTTGCTCGGAGGGCTGGTGGCCACGGCCGTTGTGGTGGCGGTGGCGGTCGCCGGGGCCGATACACTCATCAGGCTCGCCGAGCGACTAACTCGACGCGCCCGCTAATGGCCGACCGCCTGCGCTGGGGAATCATCAGCACGGCCCGCATCGGGGTCCGCCGGGTCATCCCCGCCCTGATGCGCAGCCAGACCGGAACCGCCGTCGCGATCGCCAGCCGCGATCTCACCCGCGCCCGGGAAATCGCCGCCAAGTTCCAGATCCCGCGGACCTACGGCTCGTATGAGGGGCTGCTGGCCGATCGGGACATCGATGCCGTATACAACCCCCTTCCCAACAGCCTGCATCCGGAGTGGACCATCCGCGCGGCGCAGGCCGGCAAGCACGTGCTGTGCGAAAAACCACTGGCGGTCAATGCCGTGCAGGCACAGACCATGGTGGACGCCTGCCGGAAGGCTGGCGTGTTGCTGCAGGAAGCGTTCATGTACCGCTATCATCCGCAGATCGGCGAACTACGCCGGCTGACCGCTTCCGGCGCCATCGGGGATCCCTGGCTGGTTCGCTCGACGTTCACCTTCACGGTCGGCCGCGACGATGACATCCGCCTGAACGCGAGTCTGGGCGGCGGCGGGTTGCTCGACGTGGGATGCTACTGCGTGAACATCAGCCGGCTGCTGCTGGGAGAGCCCCAGGCAGTGACGGCGTCGGGGGTGTTCGAGCACGGCGTGGACGTGCGCATGGCAGGCCTGCTGACCTTCGCGGCCGGAGCGGCCGTGCTCGACTGCGGGCTGCGGATGCCCTACCGCCAGATCTGCGAGGTCGTCGGCACCACCGGCGCGATCACGCTTCCGCGGCCGTTTCAGCCGGAAGAGGATCCGGCGATGCTGCTGGTCCGCCGGGGCGAGCGCGAGGAGCGGGTGGAGATCCCAGGCACCAACCAGTACACGCTGATGCTGGACCACATGGGCGCCTGCCTCCTGCGGGGCCAGCGCCCGCAATTTCCTCCCGAGGATGCCGTGGCGAACCTGCGCGTGCTCGACGCGCTGCGGCGTGCTGCCACATCAGGCACGACCGTGCCGGTCGCCTAACGGAGTTGCCGCAGCACCAGATTGAGTCCACTGACCAGCACTAGGCCGAGGACCACGCGGCGGAAGAGCTCCGGGCGCATGCGATCCTGAATCCAAAAACCCACCCGCGTCCCCGCCACCACCGGCACAAACGTCGCCACGGCGTAGACCAGGATCGTGCGGTTGTACAGCCCCAGCTGATAATAGCTGAGCACCTGGACCGCACCCCCCAGGAAGAATGACGCCGTCAACCAGAACACGAAGGGGCGCTTGTCCACTTTCAGGGACTGCACGAACGCCACGATCAGCGGGGCGAAGATGCCGGTGATGCCGCCCATCACGCCGGCGGCCAGCCCCACCACAGGCCCCGCGACCTGCTCCACGCCCGTCGAGAACTCGGGCGTGCGGTTCAGCAACCCGGACCCGGCGACGAACAGTGCCGTCATCCCGACGATCAGGGACACGAGACCCGGATCCAGCCGGTGCAGCAACTGCGCGCCGATGACCGTCCCCGCGACGACGCCCATCAGCATGCCCGCAAAACGGCGGAACTCTGCGGCGGTGCCGCCGCCGCGGAACAGGATCAGGAAGTTGCTGAACACCACCGAGACGGCGATCAGCACGACCGCCGTCCGGGCCCCGATGAGGTTGGCCGACAGGGGCACGGCGATGAGAGGAAATCCAAAGCCCAGGGCGCCCTTCACCGCGGAGGCGAACGCCACCACAAGCAGGACGAGCGCGAAGGCCGTGTTCGGCGCGAGAGCAGACTCCACTACACCTCTATCTCCTGATAGGGCGTCAGGCACGGCGTGCCGCCGGCGACGTACATCCGCCGCGCGGTGAGATCCTGGAGAACAGAGACAACGGTCTCGACCCGCTCTTCCTCAGGCAGCGCCGGATTCGGATGCCGGCAGACCGAGTCGGGATGACCGGCATGGTCGCGCAGGATGGATCGCAGCCCCTGCGCGTGGAGCATGCGGGCGCGCCGCCCCTCCTTCAGCAGGTGCTGCATGCGCGCCGCCCGCTGGTACGTGGAGGTCTTCTCTTCGGCCAGGGGCTGCCGCACCTGCAACGCGGCGGGATCAACAAAGTGATTGGTGTGCGCCAGCAGGCCCGCAGACGGCACCAGCGTGCATGCGGCGTGGGGCGCGGTTTCCAGGTCGACGACCTCTGCCCGCCCATTGGCCTGCCCCAGCAGAAAGTTGGCCGAGCAGGAGCGCTCCTCGCCTGTGATGATGCGCACGGCATCGGAGAGGGTTTGAGCGTGAAGGAGCTTCCAGGTGCGGACGTGAAACGGCGTGCGCAGCCGCCTCCAGTCATCACGGTGGCTCAGCAGGCCGTTGATCACCAGCCCCAACCCGGCGGAGTTCATCCCGATCTTGCCGCCCACAATCCCGGCCTCGGTGAAAGCGGCCACGGTGAAACCGCCGGGGTGCTGCGCCCGGAGCACGAGCCCGCGGACCTGGGGAAACCAGTCCCAGTTCTGTCCGAGCCAGAGGTGCCCGTCGGCAGACGCCTCTGGGGTAACGGCGAACGCCGTGCAGCCTCCGGCGGGGACGTGGGCGGCATTCTCCTGGTTGATCGCAGAGTACTGGCTGTAAATCAGTTCGTACCGGGCATTGAGCACGGCGAGATCATCCAGGGACAGCCTGCTGCCCTCGACCGCACCGCGCATCGCGTCGGCGTAAGCCGGGTCGGCCGCCTCGATCACCGGCAGGTAGCGACGGGCGCGCCCGCGGACCTCGTTGGGAGACAACCGCGCCTCGCGCTGGAACCGGTCGAAGTAGACACCGAGGTTGTGGGCGATCAGATCCGCGGCCTCCCGTCCGTGATGGTACCCAGCCTCAAACGGGGCCGCTGGTAGGTCGAGTATCCGTAGCTCAGGCATCGCTCTCCTTGTTCGCCGGAATGGCCGAAGTTTCTTTCTGAAACTCAAGCCACGCCGGCTGGCGCACAAAACCCAGCTTGGCATTGATGGCGAGCATCGGGCCGTTGCGATCGCTGTTCCTGGTCTGGATCTCCCGGTACCCGCCCCGCTGCGCGTACTCGATCGTCCGCAGTTTCAACGCCGTGGCAATGCCCAGCCCGCGGAACCCCGAGACGACGCCTGTCAGCTCCTGATGCAGCCACCCCGGGTCGGACGCCGCGCGCTTGAGCATGCTCTCCCCCACGTACATTTCTCCGATTTTTGCCAGAAAGTACGCGTCCGGCAGCGCCAGCGGGCTGCGCACACTGATCGCCAGGAATGTCTCGTACGTCAGGGGGGTGGGCGGTTCAGGATCGTCCCGCGGCGCATCGACGTCGAGCGTGCAGTGCAGTTGATAGAGGACCGGCAGGCAATCCGGATTGCGGCGCAATTCTTCCTCAAGCGTGGTTAGCACGATCCCGGCCTGCGCCACGCGCGTTGCGTACCCGGCGAACCGGGCCAGGTCGCAGCGCGCCACCTGCAGGCGGGATTCAAATGACCGGGCCCGCTCCACGAACCCGTAGCGTCGCAGAAACGCGATGGAACGAACCCAGTCCTCACGCGCGTTCGCCTTGATGCGCTGGGCTCCACGCCCGAGCAGCAGGTCCAAGACCCGGTCCATCAAGCGGCGGCCGATACCCCGCCGCTGCCAGTCCGGGTGGACCGCCAGCCGAATCGCATACTTGGCGGGGTGGAAGGACCACGCGATCTGATGATACCAGGCGTAGCCCACCACCCCGTTGTCCGGATGTTCGGCGATCAGCCAGCCGTGGTCGAAGCGCTCAGGTTCGAACTCGCGCACCTGGTCGCGCATCTCCGCCTCGCCGAACGGTCTCCCAGATGTCAGGCTGACGATCCGCGCGATGGCCGCAAAGTCGCGGTCCTCCAGCGGCCGCAGGATGACGCCGGCGGCTGTCTGCACCGCTATCCCTCCAGGTTCTTGAGAAACGTGATCCACACCGGCTGCCGCTGGAAGCCGAAGCGGTCGTTGATCGCGATCATCGTCGCGTTGTGGATCTCATTTTCCGTCTTGATCTGCCGGCACTGGTGCGCTCTGGCGTACTCGACGGTTCTCACCTTCAGCGCCGTGGCAATGCCCCGGCCTCGGAAGGCGCGCCTGACGCCGGTGAGCCCTTGCTGCAACCAGTCTCCGGTCCCCGGCTTCCACAGTGTCGAGACCCCGGCGTACTGGCCGCCGACGACGGCGAGGAAGTACGCATCAGGGATGAACCAGGGTGCGTCCACCGTGTGGTGGCGCCAGGTCGTAAACTCTACCGGGGTGAACGGCTCGGGGTTGGGGACGTCGGCGCCCAGCTCCATGTCCAGGGCGTACACCTCGCGCAGGCAGCTCGGGTCTCTGGCCATCTCGCTGCCCAGCGTTGTGATCGCGACGCCGGCGGCGTCCGCGCGCGCCAGATCTGGCTGGAACCGTGAGAGATCGCACGATGCGACGTCGAGCAGCGAGTCCCACGTCCGCATGACCTCGCTGAACCCCCGCGCCTGGACAAATCGTACGGCGTGGGCGAGGTCCTCCTTCACCAGCGTCCGCACCGCCAGCGCCTCTCGCGCCCGCAGCGATTGCTGCAGGCGGTCCCAGAGGCGCGAGCCGATCCCACGCCCCCACAGGTCCGGGAACACGCGGATGGTCATCCCGAACTTCCGGGGATGGAAGTTCCAGGGGAGATGGCGCACTTCGCCGTACCCGGCGAGAACCCCGCTTCGCGGATCGACGGCGACATGCCGCTCCAACATGTACTTCCCCCGGTCGAGGTGGTCATCTTCATACCGCAGCTCATCCACCGTCCATGGTCGGTCTGGAACGACGGCGTTCGAGACGGCGACGACGGCGTCGTAATCTCGTTCCTCAAACTGCCGGATCTCGATGTCTGTACCGATTTGTTCCAACAGATTCATGGCACGCTCCCATTTGGAAAACGAAAAAGCGCAGAGTCTTGTGAACCCCTGCGCCCCATGTGCCGCGTACCCGCGAATCCTAGCGCGTGCGACCTCGTCTCATCGTCTGGCACCCATGGGAGCAGGGCCGGTCCGTCCGTGGACCGCCGTCAACTACCCTGATGCTCGTCTCTGCCATGACCATTGGGCACCACCTACTTTTGAAGACGCATTAGACGCTAGCACAACTCAAATGCGCGGTCAATCAGGAAACGGGAAACAGGAAACGGGAAGCGACTAACCTGAAGCGTTTACCGTTTCCCGTTACCCGTTTCCCGTTACCGATAGTTCGTTTACGTTAGCAGCCCCAGCTCCGTAAGTCGAATCCGCATCGCCTGCTGGGACACCCTGAATTCCCGCGCCAGATCGGCGATGACGGTGCGCGCGGCCTGAGCCCTCTCTTCGCTACCCAGCGCACGCAGGATGATTGGGTGCTGACGCTGGAAGGCCAGACGCACCTTCGCCGCCGGCATCAACAATTCGGCCGCGAAGGCCTTGGCCTCTCGCTCGCGCACCTGTCGCGCGGGTTCCAGTAGCACTGGCGTCCGGCCGGGCTCCTCGCTGGCCACGAGCGTCCCGTGTCCCAGCACCGCGTGCGCCAGTTCCTCCGCCACGGCCCACCGCCGTTCGACATCGGCGTGGAATGGGTAGTTACGATTCAGGACCAGGACGGGATGGCCGGCGTCGCCGGCAACGGCGCCCCGCGTCGTGCGAGGCAGGCTGCGCCAGCTCACGGGATACCCCAGGCGTCCGGCCAGCCCTTCCACATCGACGGGGATATCAGATCCAAATGTCTCCAGGATCTCTCTGGCCTGCGTCGCGGCCTGCCCCCGCTGCGCCGGGGTAATGCGCCGTTCGGCCGTCACCTGCGGAGCAATCGTCAGAACGGCCGCGTGCTCTTCCGCCGTGAAGGGGCGCCCGCCACTCTCCAGTTGGAACAACCCGCATTCCGGACATGACCAGGCCACCGGCGGTTCGCACTCGCTGGCGAACTTGGCTACCATCTCGCTCTCGCAGACCGGACATGCACGCACCCTGGCCACGCTCCAATTGCGGGACTGGGGACTTGGGACTGGTAACTGCCAACATACGACTCTGTTTTCCAGATTCCTGTTGACCGGGTCACAGCACTAACGTCGTTTGAATCTAGTGCCTAGTCCCCAGGCCCTAGTCCCGCAGTTTCGTGTTAGACGACGGGGGATCTGAGCAAGCGCAGCCGCGCATCCCTTGCGGCCGTCCGTACATCCGGGAAGGGCAACCCTTCGATCTGCATCAACACTTCGGCGGCCTGGAGGATGATACGCTGCAGATCCCCCTCCTCGGCATGACTCTCCGCCACCAGCGCGGACCAGTCTGCCGCGCGCATCCACGCCATCACCACATCCGCGCGGCGCTCGGCCGGTGGGGGAAGGCGCCGGCGCGACTGCGGATCCCATTCCGGCTCGCACTGCTGCACGAGGCCATCGGGTGGCAGCGCGTGCTGCCGCTCGAGGACGTCGAGCTCGCGAGCCAGCTTGATCAACGCACCCAGCCCCGCCTCTCCACCGCGATACGGGGCACGCTCCGTCGCCAGCGCCCCGGCCACCGCGGCCCACGCCGCGGTGGACCCGCCGATCAAGCTGCGCCGGACGATCTCGGCCAGCACGAGCATCCTGGGATGACGGAGCTCTGACGCCCATAAGCCCTCAGGCGTGAGGCGGGAGTTCTCGTCCAGATAGCCCAGACGCCGCAGCACCGCGGCGCGCCGCGTGAACTCATCGGCCAGCGCGCCTTCAAGACTGTGCAAGGCCTGACGCAACGAGGAGCGCCGCAGCTCCCGCGCCCGCAGCGCTTCAAGGGTGGCCAGGCAGCGTTGCTCCACCGGACACGTCGCGCAGGGCCAGGCCGTGAGCTCAGCCGACAGCGCGGCGATATCCGCCTGCGTCCCGCGCTGCTTCTGCAGTTTGCGCAACCGCTCGGCCATCCGCTCGTACCGGCCGCGGGTGATCAGCCGGTCATCGCAGGGCCGCTCGGCCAGGTCATCGGGCGGGATCGACCCGATGGCATTCTTGAGGCGCTGGACTTCTCCACGCTTCTCGTAAGCCGCGAGCGACCGGTTCAGTTCCCGCAACGCCTCCCCCAGCGAGACTCGGCGTAAGAGGTTGAGGACCTGGACGTACCCGGGAGAAAACGATGAGGTCACGGGGTCGGGCTCGGCGTCAATCAAGGCCAGGCCCTCGCGCGCTTCATCGCGTGACGCTGCCGGCAACACCACGACGCCAATGGTGTCCTTCCCGCGGCGGCCCGCCCGGCCGCTCATCTGATGGAACTCGGTGGCGCTCAGCACCACGGGGCCTTCAGGACTGTTGCGGACCAACGTCGAGAGCGCGACCGTGCGGGCGGGGACGTCCAGGCCGGCGGCCAGTGTCGTCGTGGCGCACACAACGCGGATGAGCCCACGCGCCAGCAAATCCTCCACGGCGAGCCGCCAGGCTGTGGTGTGGCCGGCGTGATGGGGAGCGATGCCGGAGTCAATGATCGCGTTGCGGAACGCGTGCCCGCGCAGGAACGGGAACTCACGCTCCCAGCGGCCAAACGCGGCCGCGCGCAGCTCCGGGCCAAACGCCCGCAGCGCCGCCAGTTCCCGCGCCGCCTCGTCGCACTGCCGGCGTGACGGATAGAAGAGGATCGCGGGCAACAGGCTGTAGTGCTCCAGCTCGCGGATGAGGCCCGCCAGCCAGCCGGACGGGCGCCCATCGGACGGCAGGTGGCCCAGGGCATCCGGCGGAATTAGCCGCCCGCGTCCATCGGCCAGCACGTACCGCAGTGGCACCGGCCGTACCGCCTCGACGATCACCTCGGGCCGCTTCCCGCGGACTTCGGCCAGCCAGCTGGCGATCACCTCGGCGTTTGGAAAGGTCGCAGAGAGGAGCAGGAGCCGGCTGCGGCGGGGCGCCAGAAGCAGAATCTCTTCCCAGGCCGTGCCGCGCTCGCGGTCGGACAGGTAGTGGGCTTCGTCCAGCACAATCAACTGGGGAGTCAGCCGGTCACCGTACAGGGCGTTGCGGAGGATTTCCGTCGTCGCGACGATCACGGGCGCCTGGGCGTTGATGCGGCGCTCACCGGTCAGCAGTCCGACCGACTCCGCCCCGTACAACCCTGAAAATCGGTGGAACTTCTGGTTGGAAAGCGCTTTCAGGGGGGTGGTGTACCAGGCTACACCGCCGGCGGTGAGGATCTCGCTGATCGCCTGCTCGGCAATCCAGGTCTTCCCGCTGCCGGTCGGCGCGGCCACCAACACGTCCCCGGCGCGCACGGCCGCCAGCGCCGCTTCCTGGAATGGCGCAGGGACAAACGGGGCCGGCGGAGGCGTACCGACATCCTGGATAATCGCGCGGAGCTTACCAGACGTGGGACGTCGGACAGGCTGCCGCGCGGCGGGTCTGGATGTTGCCATGTGCAGTCTATGATACCCTACGCCCTCAGCGGATTCCACCACAGCACGGGACCAATTTAAGAAGTTTATTTTCACTGATCTAGATGACTTCGGCAGGGACGCAGTCGCGCTGTCGCGTAGTCGCGTTATCGCGTCGTCGCGTTATCGCGTTGTCGCGGGTAACTGATGCCGACCGCGGACGTCATTGTGCTGGGCCTGGGCGCCATGGGGAGTGCTGCCGCCTACCATCTGGCGCGGCGGGGCGTGCGCGTGGCGGGCATCGAGCAGTACACGCCAGCGCACGACCGGGGTTCGTCGCACGGCCGGTCCCGCATCATCCGGGAAGCCTACTTTGAACACCCCGACTACGTCCCGTTGATTCAGCGGGCCTACGAATTGTGGCGGGGGCTGGAGCAGGAGACCAGAGAACGCCTCCTCATCATGACCGGTGGCCTGATGATTGGGCCGCACGAGGGCGTGCTGGTCCAGGGGGCGCTCGCCAGCGCGCGCACCCACCGTCTTCCGCACGAACTCATCAGCGCGGAGGAAGTGCAACGGCGATTCCCGCCGTTCCGGTTGCCGCCATCGACGGTGGCCGTGCAGGAACCCAACGCGGGGGTGCTGTTCCCCGAAGCCTGCGTCCGGGCCCACCTGGATGGCGCCGCAGCGGCGGGCGCGGCGTTGCATTTTGAGGAAGCTGTCCGGCGGTGGAGCGCGTCTGTGGATCGGGTGGAAGTAACCACGTCACGGGCGACATACACGGCGGGGCGCCTGGTCGTTACCGCCGGTCCCTGGGCCCCAGCGGTGCTGCGCGAGCTCGGTTTGCCCCTACAGGTTGAGCGCAACGTGATGTACTGGTTTGCGCCGCTGCGCAACGGGCAGGCGTTTGCTCCGGACCGCTTTCCCATCTACATCTGTGAGTACCGGAAGGACGCCTTCTTCTACGGCTTCCCCGCCCTCCCGGACGGCAGTGTAAAAGTCGCCCACCACCACAGCGGCCAGTGGTGCACACCCGACACCATCCGGCGGGAGGTGGGCCCAGACGAGGTGGACCGCATGCGGGCCCTGCTGGCCGGCCACCTGCCGGATGCCGGCGGGGAGCTCCAGCAGACGGCGACGTGCATGTACACCAATACCCCTGACGGCCACTTCCTCATCGACCGGCACCCGCAGTGGGGCACCGTCACCATCGCCTGCGGCTTCTCAGGGCACGGCTTCAAGTTCGCGTCGGTAGTCGGTGAGGTGCTGGCGGACCTGGCCCTTGACGGCCGCACGCGCCACCGGATCGCCCTGTTCAGGCTGGCCCGGTTTTCCTAAACTCCCCCTGGAGCCACGGCGGCGCTCGTGGTAAGATAAGGAAGTGACTCCGACCCGCCGACCCCCGCGACGGGATCCCTACCAACTCTTCCACATCCAGTCCGATTTTGCCGCGGGACTCGCGCCTCATCAGATCGCCGCAAAGCACGGCCTGCCGCTGCCGGCGGTGCTGCGCATTATCCGGCGCCGCAAGGACGAACGGCTGCTCAACCCGTTCAACCTCCGGCAGGGGGCGATGCGGTCGCACGGTGGGACCCAGCTGTACTGGGTGGGCTACATCGCCGCGGCCGGCCGCCTGTTCTTACAGGGTTCGGTGCCGACGCTGGTGCTGACCGTCGACCGGCGCGACATCGAACACGTCACCACCCTGATCGATGATCTCTGCACGGGTCATCCCACCTGCGAATGGTGTGAGAGTAGCCGCGATGGACTGCAGGCGTACGTCCGCGACCGTGAGTTGGCGCAGATGCTGGCGGAGTGGGGCACACCGGGGGCCGATCCGCTGGAAGGCTCCGTCCCCGTCGCCTTGATTCCTCCCTCCCTGCTGCCGCACTTTGTGCGGGGGTATCTTGAGGGGGGACGGGGCATGCCCCCGTTCGGGCGGGGACACATCCCGGTCTCCCATTCGGCGGTGCGGCACATCGCGCTGGAAGGACCCGCCGAGTTTCTCACTGGTCTGCAGTCTGCGCTTAGCAAGCATGCCGGAACGAGCGCAGGCGAGATCCGGGCACGGCGGAACGGCCTGGCCGTCCTCACTTACCGGGGCCGGGCCGCTGCGCGCATCGTCCAGTTCGCCTACCGCGGCGCAGAACGGTCCCTTCCGCGCACAGCGCCGCTGCGACACCCCGTAGAGTCTTCACGATCACGAAACGGCAACGGCTCCGGTACCCGCTGAGTCACCATCCGGGATCACGCATCGAGAGGAGTCACTATGGCGTCGAAGAGTCTGTACGTGGGGAATTTGCCATATGATGTTACCGAGCAAGATCTGCGGACCCTATTTGAAGCATGGGGTCCAGTGGCCGAAACCCGCCTCATTGCCTCGCGCGGGTTCGGGTTTGTGGAGGTGCCGGTGGAGAAAGCCGCCGACGCCATCACGGCCATGAACGGCAAGGAATACAAGGGCCGCGCGCTCGTGGTCAATGAGGCGCGCCCCCGCAGCGAGCGACCGTCCTTCCGGGATCGCGACGGCGGCGGAGGCTGGCGGCCCGGCGGGAGCGGTCCCCCGCGAAGTGGACGGCCCGGCGGTGGTGGTGGCGGCGGAGGTCAGCGGAAAGGCCGGCGTGATCGCGGAGACCGAGGGCCGCGGTGGTGAGGTAGTTTGACTTTCCGGTCCAGACGTGGTAACCTAATCTTGTCGTCATAATGCGTTCTGCGAGGGATGCCAGAGACGGCGTCCCTCGCGTTGTGTGTCGCGGGCCTTCTTGTGGCGAGTTGGATCCGGCGAGACACGCGCAGATGCCGGCACCAACTCACGCGGCAATAGCCGCATCCGGTCAGTTGACCGGAACACAAGGAGGCGATTTCTATTTTGACAGCTACATCCGAGGCGCCGGCCAAGTTCGGCGACCTCACCCTTCGCCCGGACACACTCCGGGCCATACAGGCGCTGGGCTGGGAACAGCCCACGCCCATTCAGAGCAAGGTCATTCCGCTCTTGCGTGAAGGCCGTGACCTCGTCGGTCAGGCGCAGACGGGCTCCGGCAAGACGGGCGCGTTCGGGATTCCGATCGTCGAACGCCTTGATCCTGCGCAGCGGCTCATCCAAGCGCTCGTGCTGGCTCCGACCCGTGAGCTGGCCATTCAGGTCAGCGACGAGCTTCGCGCCCTCGGCCGGTTCCGCGGCCTGGCCGTCGTCACGCTGTACGGCGGGCAGCGCATCGAGCAGCAGTTTACCGACCTGCGCAAGCGGCCGCACATTGCGGTCGCCACTCCAGGCCGGTTGCTCGACCACGTTCAGCGCGGCACGATCAGGTTGAATTCGGTTACGACGGTCATCCTCGACGAAGCCGACCGCATGCTGGACATGGGCTTCCTGCCCGATGTCTCCCGCATTCTCGCCCTGACGCCGGCCACGCGGCAAACCGCCCTGTTCTCCGCCACAATGCCGCAGGCCGTCCGTGCGATCGCGGAGCGCCAGATGCGCAATCCGGTCTGGGTGCGCATCGCGGCGTCCAAACCAACCGTTGATTCAGTGACGCAGTTCTATCTGGAGGTCGCAGAAGAGGACAAGGTCAAGGCGCTGCGCCGGCTGTTACGCCATGAGCCGATTGAGTCAGCGCTGGTCTTCCGGCGCACCCAATATCGCGTGGACAGGCTGGCGAAGTCGCTGGGAAGAGACCAGCGCGTAGGCGTGCTGCACGGCGGGATGCGCCAGGGCGCGCGCCTGGCAGCCCTGCGCGCGTTCGAAGAAAGGCGCACCCCGATCCTCATCGCCACCAACGTGGCGTCGCGGGGACTGGATCTGCCGGAGATCTCACATGTCATCAACTTTGACATGCCGGAGGACGTCGAGACGTACGTGCACCGGGTGGGACGCACCGCCCGGATGGGACGAGCCGGGACGGCGATCACTTTCGTGGGACAGCACGACATTGAGATGTTTGACCAGCTCAAGCGCACCTTCGGTCCTTCGCTCCAGCGCCATCCGCTGAATATCTACCAGTAAAGCGACCTGACCGAACGAGAGGGGCCCGCGGCCAGTCCGGGGGCCCCCTTTCATTTGTTCTACGATTCACGGTAGGATGGTCGTGACATGCGCATCGTGTCGCTCCTGCCCAGTGCCACCGAGATGGTTGCCGCCCTCGGCCTCACCGACCAGCTGGTAGGCATCTCCCACGACTGCGACTATCCGTCCGCGATCCGCGCCAGGCCGGTCCTGAGCGAGGCCATCGTCACCACTGATCTGCCGAGCGGCCTGATCGAAACCCGTATCCGCGGCCAGGTGCACAAAGGCAAGAGCGTGTACCATCTTGACGAACGGCAGCTGGCGCACCTGCGGCCAGATCTCATCCTCACCCAGGAGCTGTGCAGCGTCTGCGCGCCCTCGTATACCCTGGTGCAGCAGGCAGCCAAACTACTCGACGCCGAGACAAAGATTGTCTCGCTGGAACCGCTGGGGTTGTTCGATATCCTGGACAACATTCTGCTGGTCGGCACCCTCGCGGGCCGGACCGGCCAGGCCGAAGCGCTGGTGAGGGACCTGCGGGCGCGCATCGAGCGGGTTCGATCTCGGGCCGCCGGGTTGTCCACCCCGCGCGTCGCCTGCATCGAATGGCTGGATCCCCTCTACGTGGCCGGCCACTGGGTGCCGGAGATGGTAGAAATCGCAGGCGGCCGCGATGCCCTAGGCAGGCCGCGCGAGCCCTCGTTTGTCATCACGTGGGAAGAGTTTGGGGCCGCTGACCCCGAGGCTATCATCATCATGCCGTGCGGGTTCGACGTGGCAAGGACCAGACAGGAAGTCCACCTGCTTACGAGGCGGCCCGGTTGGAATAGCCTGCAGGCGGTACGGAACGAGCGCATCTATCTCACGGATGCGTCGGCCTACTTCAACCGTCCCGGCCCGCGCATCGCCACCGGCCTCGAAATCCTGGCACAGATTCTCCATCCAGAAGTATTTCCGACGGAACTTCCCTCGGGAGCGTATGAAGCTCTGGATGGACCGCGTTCCCGTTAGTATTCCGCCCAGTTCTTCTTCTCGACGCTCCAGTTGGATGGTCCCACAGGCTTGATCGAGATGTGACACATATCGGATGCCCTGGTGGCCCCGTGCCAGTGCCATGTGCCCCCGGGGATCACAGCGATCTCTCCCGCGCGTAGCACGCGCCGCTCGCGCTCGGTGGCGACGATCCCCTCTCCCTCGACGAAATAGAGCACCTGATCGGCCTCATGAATATGAGGAATCGTGCGGGCGCCACGGTCGAAGAACACCCCGATGAGCTCTGCCGTTCCTGGTGCGTCCGGGCGGCGAAGGTTGTGCAGCCGCACGGTACCCGAAAAGTACTCGGGCCGGTCCGGCGGACCGGCTTTGCTGCGGTCTGGCTTAAGAACGTCCATCGCCATCTCCTACTCCCGCGACCTGATCAACTCATCCACTTCGCGACCCACGAGTAGACGGCCCAACTTACGATGGCCGATCTTTAGGTAGTGTGCCTTCCAGACGCGCACCACGTCGGCTTTCGTCTGACAGGCATCGAGTTCAGCCTTGACCTTCATCAAGTACTCGCGCTCCTCTTGGGGCGACGCGAACGCGGGCTCACGGGTAGACATGCAAGGACCTCCAAGACTACGGGACTGGGGACTAGGGACCGGTAACCTACATGTTTGCTTTACAAGTCCCCAGTCCCTATTCCCTAGTCCCGTATTTTCCGTTTGGCAGGCATCGCCCACGATGGATTCGAAATAGTCGGGCCATGGCTGCGAGCCGAGACGTGCCTCCGATGGACGCGTTCACGCGCAAGGAGTGGCGGATCATCCGGCGCTGCCGGACTCCTGAGAAGGTCCATCGCTTCCTGCGGTCGCTGCCGTACAACTGGGAACGCGGCGGTGACACGCTGCGATCCTTCCGCCAAGTCATCCGCCGGGGGACCGCCCAGTGCCTGGAGGCGGCGCTGGTGGCGGCGGTGATCCTTGAACAGCACGGCTCGCCCCCCCTGGTCGTGAGCTTCGAGTCCAAGGACGGCATCGACCACGTCATCTACGTATTCCGCCGGCACGGACGCTGGGGCAGCGTGGCCCGCTCCCGGGATGCCGGTCTGCACGGGCGCCGGCCGGTGTTCCGCACCATCCGCGAACTGGTCTGGAGCTATTTCGATCCCTACGTGGACTTCACCGGTCGTATCACCGGCTATCAACTGGTGGATCTCCGGGCGCTGGGACGCTACGAGTGGCGATTTTCTCCGAAGAACATGTGGAAGGTGGAGAAGTTCCTCCTCGACATCCCGCATCGCCGGCTGCGGTCGTCGAACGCGCGCTACAAGAGACTCCACGAGCGCTTCAAGGAGTACCGGCGGCGGGATCCCACCGGACCGGTGGTTGAAATCTACTCCAATCGAGACACGTGGATGCCACTCGACTAGATGCCGGAACTACCCGACGTTGAGACTGTTGCCCGCCGGCTTCGCCGGACTGTCGGGGGCCGGCGCATCACCGGGGTGCGCGTGCTCGCGCCGCCGACGGTCCGTTCGTCGCCTCCGCGACGGTTCGTCCGAGAACTGACCGGCCGCTCTGTGCGCACGGTGGACCGCCGGGGCAAGTATCTGCTCATCCGGCTGAGCGGTTCGCGCACACTCGTCGTTCATTTGCGCATGACCGGCGACTTCACGCTCGTGCCAGGCGCCACGCCGGTGCACCCGCACACCCGCGTCATCCTGCAATTCGGCCGAGCCGACCTGCGCTTCATTGATCAGCGACGATTCGGCCACATGGACCTGGTGCCGTCTAACGTCGAATTCGCGCCCGTGGCCCGCCTGGGCCTCGAGCCGCTCAGCGCCTCGTTCACTCTGACGCGCTGGAACGGCATGCTGCATGGCCGTCGTGGCACCATTAAGTCTCTGCTGCTGCGTCAAGACCTGATCGCCGGTATCGGCAATATCTATGCTGACGAGATCCTCTGGCAGGCTCGCGTACATCCGGCCAGACCGGTTCACCGGCTGCGACATGGAGAACTGGCCCGGCTGTACCGGATCGTTCGCCGCGTCCTGCGCCGCGCGGTCACTCACCTATCGCGCTACGGCCGCCCCGTGGGCCGGTTTCTGGAGGTGCGGGGGGAACGCGACATGCCGTGCCCCCGATGCGGCCGACCCATTCGTGCGGCCTCCATCGCCGGCCGCACCACCTACTTCTGCCCCCACTGCCAGCGCTAACCCCAGCACGGATGTTGCCCTTGCAGGGCGCGGAAGTACGTGTTAGAGTAAGCGGCACACCGCAAGGACGGGGACTGTACGAGCAGCACCTGCGTGAGCGAGCGTCACCCATCGGATGGAAGGTGATGCCGTAGGGAGCTCGGATCCCACCCCCTGAGCGGGCCAACGAATTGCGTTGAAACGTTGGAGCGTTGAAACGTTGGAACGATAAGGCCAGTCGATTCGACGCTCTGACCTTCAATCAAGAAGTGAGCCGGGCGCCTTCCGATACGAGGTAGGAGAGCCGGACCTAGCGGCGTTGACGTGAGCGGATTGTAGTTGCGCTTCAACGTTCCAACGCTTCAACGTTCCAACGTTCGTTGGGCCGGAATCAAGGTGGTACCGCGGAAGCCCTTCCGCCCTTGCGGCGGGAGGGCGTTGTGTTTTTTGGAGGTGAGGTCGGTGAATGAGATGGTCATCGGGATGATCGGCGCAGGCAACATGGCCGATGCCCTTATCAAAGGGTTGCTCAGCCGCCGCGTCCTGCCCCCAGACGCCATCTGGGCAACGAACCGCAGCAACCGGGAGCGGCTGGCGGGCCTGCAGGCGCGCTACGGAGTCCAGATCACGCCGGTCAAGCCGCCCCTGCTCGAGGCCGCCAGCATTGTCGTACTCGCGGTGAAACCAAAAGATACGCAGGAGGTCCTCGACCAGATCACAGGGACGGTCCGCGGGGAGCAACTCGTCATCTCCGTGATCGCGGGGATCCCGCTAGCCACCTTAGAACGGGCACTGCGCGGGATCCCGGTCATCCGGGCGATGCCCAACACCTCGGCCGCGGTGCTTGCCTCCGCGACCGCGCTCGCCGCCGGCCGGCACGCGACAGAGGACCACCTGCAGACGGCCACACGGATCTTCGAGGCTGTCGGCGACGCCGTGACCGTCCCCGAGAACGTCCTGGACGTCGTGACGGCGCTGTCGGGCAGCGGGCCGGCCTACGTGTACCGGCTAATCGAGGCGATGATCCACGCCGGGACTGATCTGGGGCTAGGCGGAGAGCTGGCCCGGCGGCTGGCGGTGCAAACTCTGATTGGCGCGGCGCGCATGCTGACCGAGTCGGCGGCGGATCCAGGTGAACTGCGCCGCAACGTCACCTCGCCAGGGGGCACCACGATGGCGGCCCTCGGCGTGCTGGAGGAACGCGGATTCGCTCAGGCGGTGCGCGCGGCGATCAGCCGGGCCGCCGAACGCGCGCGGGAGATGGCGCGGGAGTACGCGCCGGAGCAACCGTAGGAGGGGAGCCTTGCGCGGTGGTCAAAACTTACCTCGGGAGCCACCCGTGGATCGCGCCAAAACTCCGGACCTCGCCGCCCTCGACCCAGCGGCCGTGCGGGCAGCCATCCGCGCCGGCGGGTGGACCGGGATAACCGCCGGGCTGGCGCCGGGCTTCGTGCAGGCCAACCTGGTGGTCCTGCCTGCGTCTGATGCGTATGACTTCCTCCTTTTCTGCCAGCGCAATCCCAAACCATGTCCGCTGCTGGAAGTGACCGATCCAGGGGATCCACATCCGGGGCGTGTGGCTCGCGGCGCCGACCTGCGCACCGATCTTCCTCAGTACCGCATCTTCCGGCGGGGGACGCCGGCGGGCGAGGCACGCCGGATCACCGATTTGTGGCGGGAAGACTTCGTCGCGTTCCTGCTGGGCTGCAGTTTCACGTTTGAAGCCGCGATGCAACGCGCGGGAATCCCCGTGCGCCACCTCGACGAACGCCACAACGTCCCGATGTATATCTCATCGGTGATGTGCAGGCCGGCGGGAACTTTTGCCGGTCCTATGGTCGTCAGCATGCGGCCGGTGCCGGCCGGGCTGATCTCGCAAACGGTCCAGGTGACGGCGCGCTCCCCCCTGGCCCACGGCGCACCGATTCACATCGGGGATCCGGCAGAAATCGGCATCCATGATCTCAGCCGCCCGGATTTCGGCGACGCCGTGACGGTCCATGATGGGGAGGTACCCGTGTTCTGGGCGTGCGGTGTCACACCGCAGGTCGCCGCGCGTGAGGCCCGGCCGGACATCATGATTACGCATGCCCCCGGGCACATGTTCATCACCGACCTGCGGGACGAAGACCTGGAGGGGGACCCACGATGAGGATGATGAACCGCCGGCAGTTTCTCAAATCCGCGGGCGCGGGGCTTCTCGCCGCTGGCTCGCTCGACCGGCTGGCCCGGCTGGCGAGCGCCCAGCAGGAAACGATCCCAATCGGCGTGGTCTACCCGCTGACCGGTTCGCTGGCACGCATCGGCGCTTCCATTAAGAATGCGATCGAACTGGCCACTGATATTGTGAACACGCCCTCCGACCTCGACCTGCCGCTGGCCCGGGACGCGGGCCTGCCGCGGCTGCGCGGCGCCAGGCTGCGGCTGGTCTGGGCCGACAGCAAAGGCGATCCGGCCACCGGCCGGGCGGAGGCCGAGCGCCTGATCGAGGGCGAGCGGGTGGCGGCCGTGATCGGCTCCTACCAGAGCGCGGTGACGGCCACCGCGAGCCTGGCGGCCGAGGCCAAGGGGATCCCGTTCCTGAATCCTGAGTCATCCTCGCCGCGACTGACCGACAGGAACTTCGCGTGGTTCTTTCGTACGGGGCCGCACGACATCACGTTCACCAAGCTCTTCTACGACATGATGGATGATTTGAAGCAGCGCGGGCGTGCCATTTCGCGTGTCGCCATTCTGTCCGAGGATACAGAGTTCGGCGCCACCGCCACCGGCGTCGAGGAAGGGTTTGCGCAGCGGTACGGCTACAACGTGGTCGCCAGAGAACTGTACACGTCCCCGCCGGCCAGCCTTGACGCGGAACTTCTGAGGATCCGCCGGGTCAATCCCGACGTGGTCTTCGGACAGAACTATCTGGTCGATGCCGTGCTGATCATCCGCTCACTGAAGGAGATGCGCTGGTTCCCTCCGGCCTTTGTCGTGCACGACGCGGGGTGGGTGGTCCCAGACTACCTGCAGACGGTGGGGAACGATGGGAACTACATCATCACCCGCGTCTCGTGGGCGCTGGGCATGAGCGGGCGCAAGCCGCTGGTCGCGCGCGTGAATTCCCTGTACCGCCAACGGTACGGAACGGACATGGACGAAACCAACGCCCGCAGTTTCACCGGCCTGCTCGCCCTGGCCACGGCTATCAATCAGGCGGGCTCCACCCGAGCGGAGGCGATCCGCGGTGCCCTGCACGACCTGCGGATCCCCGGCCGGCAGCTGATCATGCCGTGGGCCGGCATCGAGTTCGATGCCCACGGGCAAAACAAGCACGCGGCCGGCCTGATGGCCCAGATTCTCAACAAAGAATACAAGGTGGTCTGGCCCTTTGATCTCGCCGAGACTGACCTGGTCTGGCCGGCGCCGGCCTGGGAAAGGCGCTAAAAAGCAGGGCGGGAACGCGGGAACACGGGAACGGGGGAACGCGAAGCCCGGATGGATTTTGTCCTGCAGGCCGCGCTGAATGGCGTCCTCCTCGGTTTGGTCTACGGCCTGGTGGCCCTGGGACTCTCATTGATCTGGGGCGTCACCGACATCGTGAACCTGGCGCATGCCGAGTACCTGATGCTCGGCATGTACGCGACGTACTGGCTGTGGGCGCTGGCGCACATTGATCCGCTCTACGCCATCCCCCTGGTGGTCCCGGCCTTCTTCCTCTTTGGCTACGTGACCTACCGGGTGCTGATCCGTCGCATCCTCAGCGCACCCATGGTCTCGCAGATCTTTGCCACGTTTGGCCTGCTGTTCTTCCTGCGCTACAGCGCGTTCGCCGCGTTTGGCCCAAACGTCCGCGGCATCTGGGGATCCCGGTTGGAGGGAAGTGTCCCCCTCGGCGGGCTCGTGCTCAGCCTGCCCAAAGGCGCGGCGGCGCTGGCCGCGCTGTGCACCTTTGCCGGGCTGTGGCTGTTCCTGAACCGGACCCGCACCGGCAAGGCGCTCCAGGCGACGGCCCAGGACCACCGGGTCGCCCAGACGCTGGGCATCGACACAGAGCAGATGTTTGCGCTCAGCTGGGGGATCGGCATCGGCGCCGTCGGCGTGGCCGCCGTCTTCCTCTCTCCCTTCTACCAGACCTCGCCGGCGATCGGTGATGCCTTCCTCTTGTTGGCGTTCAGTAGCGTCGTGCTTGGCGGGTTCGGCACCGTGAGCGGGGCGCTGGTCGGCGGGCTGTGCATCGGCCTGGTCGAGAATGTACTGGGCGCGCTGATCGCGCCCACGTTCAAGCTGTTGTTCGTCTTCGTCGTCTTCATTGCCGTGTTGTTGGTGCGACCGGCCGGGCTGGTTGGAAAATGACACTCCAAGCCGTGCTGCTGGCCGCGGCGCTGGTTGCGTTTCCGTTTGTCGTCCACTCCAGTTTTCATCTCAACGCGGCGATTCTGGTCTTCCTGTTTGGCGCTGTGGCGCAGGCCTGGAACATCCTCGGCGGGTACGCCGGCCAGCTGTCGTTTGGGCACAGCGTGTTCTTCGGGATCGGCGCCTACACGAGCTCTGTGCTGCTCTGGCGATACGCGTTCACCCCGTGGGGTGGGGCGCTGGCCGGGGCGTTCCTGGCGGCCACAGTCTCGCTGATCGTCGGCAGTCCAACCTTTCGGCTGCGCCGGCATTTCTTCGCCCTGGCGACCCTCGCCCTCGGGGAGATTGCGCGCATCACCTTCCTGAACTGGACCTATGTGGGCGCGGCCATCGGCCTGTACCTTCCGCTGCAGTACCGCAACATCGGAACATACATGATGTGGGATGGCAAACGGCCGTACTACATGGTGGCCCTGGGCCTGTGTGCCCTGGCCGTGGCGCTGGCCGCGCTCATCGATCGGACGCGCATGGGGCCGTATCTCCGGGCGATCAATGCGGACGAGGACGCGGCCAGAGCGCTAGGGTTGCATGTGCTGCGCTACAAACAGTGGGCGATCGCCACCAGCGCCGCGCTGACTGCCCTGGCGGGATCGGTGTACGCGCAGTATGTCCTCTACATCGACCCCTACAATGTGATGACCGCGCGGATCTCCCTGCTGGTTGTAGTGATTGCGCTCATCGGCGGCCGGGCCACGGTCTGGGGACCGGCGCTGGGCGCCGTGTTCATCGTCTTGCTGTCGGAGTACTCTCGCACCGTCCTGGGCCACCTGGGTGAAGGGTACGACTTCATCGTGTTCGGCGCAGCGATCATGGCCCTGTCCCTGTACGAACCAAGGGGGCTCTACGGTCTGGTGCGGCGGGTCCGCAGCCGGCCCCTCCCCCAGATTGCCGGCGCGGCACAGGACTTGATCGGGCCGCCGTCACCGGTGGCTGCGGAGGCGGTGCTGTCGATCGAGGACATCAGCAAACGGTTCGGCGGGATCGCCGCGCTGGACCGCGTTGGTCTCTCGGTGCGTCGCGGGGAAGTCGTCTGTCTGATCGGTCCCAACGGGGCGGGCAAGTCGACGTTGTTCGATTGCATCACCGGATTCCAGCGCCCAGATGCGGGCGCCGTCCGGTTGCGGGATGCATCGCTCACCGGCGCACCGGCGCATCGCGTCGCCCTCCTCGGAATGGTCCGCGCGTTCCAGCTCGTGCGGGTCTTTTCGGACCTCACGGTGTGGGAGCATATGTTGGTGGCGCAGCCTCACCGTAACGAGAGCGTCTGGGCTGCCCTGCGCCGCAGTGCACCGCGGGTGGAGGGTCAGGGGCAGGCATTATTGCAATTCGTGGGCCTGCTCGACTCGCGTGGGATTCTGGCTGACGAACTCTCCTACGGCCAGCAGAAGTTGCTGGCGTTTGCGATGGCACTGATGAGTGGCGCGGAAGTGATCCTCCTCGACGAACCAACTGCCGGCGTGTCCCCACAAATGACCCAGCAACTGATCGGCCATATTCGCGAAATGAACCGGCAGGGCAGGACATTTGTGATCATCGAGCACAACATGGCTGTCGTGGACGCACTGGCCCATCGCGTGTACTTCATGGCCGACGGCCATATTCTGGCTGAAGGGACGCCCGAGCAGATAAGAGGCGACCCGCAGGTCCTGGAGGCCTATTACGGACGCTGAACGCCCCGCCATCCTGCGTTTGCACGACGTGCACTCCGGCTACGGCACGCGGGAAGTCATCCGCGGGGTGTCGCTCTCGCTGGGAGCGGGCGAGATCGTGGCCATGATCGGCCCAAACGGCGCGGGGAAATCGACCCTCCTGCGAACGATCTTCGGATTCCTGCGGCCGACCCGCGGGACGCTTCACCTCGATGGAGAATCCATCGCCGGCGTGCGCCCCCATCAGATGGTCCGCCGGGGCATCGCTTACGTGATGCAGGGGCATAACGTGCTGCCGGGCTTGAGCGTTGAGGACAACCTGCAGCTCGGCGCTTACGTCCGTGTGGACCGACAGGTTCGGACCGATCTGGACCGGCTGCTCGAGCAATTCCCCATCTTACAGGCGCGCCGCCGACAGAAGGCCGGAGTGCTCAGCGGGGGCGAGCGGCGGATCCTGGAGCTGGCCCGTGTGCTCCTGCAGCGGCCGAAAGTCGTGCTCCTCGATGAGCCAACCCTGGGGCTGGCGCCTCGGATGATCGACCAGGTGTACGACGTCGTCCACAGCGTCAAAGGGGCAGGGGTTGCCGTCTTTGTGGTCGAGCAAAACGTGCGCACCGCGCTCCGCCATGCGCACCGGGCGTGCGTCCTCGAGCAGGGCACGGTCAGGTTTGAGGGCCGGGGCGAGGAGATGCTGCAACATCCCGAGGTGAAACGAGTCTACCTCGGCGGGTAGGATCTACCGGTCGGGCTTGATAGCGCGAACCGTCGCGCTGAACACCTGACCCGGGGCGCCGGGCGTAGAGGTCACCGTCTCGACCCGCTCGAATCCTGCCGCCCGGATCATCGCCAGGTAGTCGTCAAGATCGACGGCACCGGCGATGCAGGCGGCCCAGGCCGCTGGATCGCTGCGAATGGAATGCGGCAGCGGACCGCGGGTCACCATGTCGGAGACCACCAAGCGGCCGCCAGGGCGAAGCGCGCGGAACGCCTCGCGAAAGGCCGCCGACTTATCAGGCAGCAAGTTGATCACACAGTTGCTGATGACAACGTCAGCCGACGCGTCTGGGAGTGGGAGGTGTTCGATCTCTCCCAACCGGAACTCGGCATAAGGAACGCCGAGCCGCCGGGCATTCTCGCGCGCTTTCCAGACCATCTCCGGCGTCATGTCCACCCCGATCGCGCGCCCTGTCGGCCCCACACCCTGCGCCGCGCGCAGCACATCCCCGCCGGCGCCTGAGCCGAGGTCGACAACCGTCTCCCCGGATTGCAGCGCCGCGTGGGCGAGCGGGCTCCCGCATCCCAGCTGCGGTCCGATGAACCCCTCCAGACCTTCTTCTGCCGTCTCGCCGCAGCAGTCGGCACCGCCACAACATCCTGCAGCCGACCGGCCTGCGTAGTGGTCGCGGACAGCCTGCCGGATCTCGTCGCCTCGAATCATCCCCGTCCCTCCAGCGACCGCCGCATCGCCACCGCGGTGGCACAACAGGCGTCGCCAAACTCCGCCGATGCGGTGGTCGCCGGATCGACGGCGTTCCGCGGCACCGTCTCAAAGCCCAGACGCTGGAAGTACTGCTGCGCGGTCGTCGTCAAGAGGTACACGGTGCGTACCCCCTTCGACCGCGCGCGATGGAGTAATTGCGTGACCATCGCCTCGCCCAGCCCCCGGTTCCTGAACGCTTCCGCCACCGCCACCGATCGCAGCAGCGCGGCGGACCCATAGAGTTCGAGGCCGGCCGATGCCACGATGCAGCCGGCATCCTCGAGAACCAGAAACCCGGGCAGGTGTTGCGCCACGCCCGCGATCGCCAGGTTGAAGGACCCCAGCAGCGCCTCGACGCCGGGCAAATCTTGCTCGCGCGCCTCGCGGATTGTTCTCAGTTCCACGTGTCCTTTTTGCATCGACATTCCTCGATGATATATGCGGGTTACAGGACCTCAAGCAATCCCTGCGTCAGCCGTTTGAGCACGTCCTTTCGCAGCGAGTAGTACGCCCACGTTCCGCGCCGCTGGACATCGACGAGGCCTGCCTCACGCAGCACTTTCAGGTGATGGGAGATTGTCGGTTGTTCGACCTCGAAGACCTGCTCGAGCTCGCACACGCACAGCGCGTCATGCTGGGCGAGCAGGCGGATCATCTTCAGCCGGATCTCGTCGCCCAGCGCGTCCAGTGCCGCGGTTTGTTCGTGGATCTCGGTTTCATTGAAGTGGGTGCCGGCGACCGCCGCCATGCACCCGTCGTCACAGCACCGCCGTTCTAGAGAAAACATCTTGGTAGCCATTTTCCCCTCTCGCGCAATCGGGAGCGTATCATATACATCGAAATATGTCAATATAAGATTTCAAAAGGGTCAGACCCCGATGAAGTGCTGGCAAACAAAAGACGAGGGGGAGCCGCCAAAACAGCTCCCCCTCGGATCGCAACGCCCCGGGGGTCGTCTAGCCGTCGCGCCCCAGCCGGTTTAAGATGTCATCTTTCTCCATCTTCTCCCGCACCTTGGAGGCAACGTCTCCGGCGCTCTCCCGAACCCGCCCTCCAACGTCGGCGGCCGTGGACTTCAGGCGCTCCGTCACCTCCTGCGCCTTTTCCTTTAGCTGGTCACGGGTTTCCTGCCCCGGCCGGGGCGCGAGCATGATCCCCAGCCCAAGCCCGATCATGGCGCCCACGATCAGCCCTGCCAAAAACCCACTCCTGTCCTCCATGATATGAACCTCCTCGCCGTGGTTCGAAACTTCCGCCGCGGCCCCACCCCATTATACTGCTGCCCGCCTGCAGGAATTCACTTGGGGGGACCCCCGACTGAAGGACCCCCCGGTGGGCATATCCGAAATAGGCATGCGGTGACCAGAACCTTGTACGCACACCGCAGCGCTTACATACCAGGACCATGGAGCAACGAACCTACATGCGCACATCGCTGGCACTGCTGGCTGCTCTCTCGCTGGTCGTAGGACTCTCCTGGACCCCTCTCACGGCGCACGCCGGGAAACCGATCCCCGAGCATGTCCAGGTGCTCGTCGTCGGCGGGTCCCCCGCCGGGATCGCCGCGGCGGTCGCCGCAGCGCGGGCTGGCATGACCACGCTGTTGGTGGAGCCGCGAGAAGAGATCGGCGGAGACATCACCCTGTCCTGGCTCAACATGCTTGACCTCAACCACGGGCCCACGGGGCAACAGTTGACGCGGGGCATCTTTGGCCGGGTCTATCGCGAGTTGGGTCAGACCTTCGACGTCGATCATGCTCGCGCGGTCTTCGAGAACCTGGTACGGGCGCAGCCCACGCTCACCGTCGTCACACGCACCAGGGTCAAATCCCCCATCATGCAAGGCCGTAAGCTCACCGGCGTGGTGCTCGTCATAGGGCGCTGGCGGCAGCGGACGGTCATGGCGGACGAGATTATCGACGCCACTGACGATGCGTCGCTGGCGAGTGCGGCGCACGTCCCGTTCACCGTGGGACGGGAGGAAAGCGGGCTGGACCATCGCATGCAGGCGGCCACGCTGGTGCTGCGTCTGGCCGGCGTAGACTACAATGGCGTGCGCCACTATGTCAGGAAAGTGAAGCACCCGGACCGCATTGGCGGGATCTGGAACCGGTATGCATGGGGGTACGGCGAGATCATCAAGGACTTTCGCCCGCAGAATCCTCGGGTAGCGGCCTACGACCTCAACCTTGGGTGGCAAACCGACGGCACGGTGCTGGTCAACTCGGTACACGTCTTCGATGTGGACGGGACCAATCCGCAGTCAGTGCGTGAGGCCCGGGCGCAGACGGTGGCGGAGCTACCGCGCTACATGCAGTTTCTCAGGGCGCGCGCGCCGGGGTTTGCGAACGCCTACCTCGTGGGCGCGGCGCCATACCTGTATGTGCGGGAGACGCGTCACCTCGCCTGTCTCTATAAGATGGAGGCGGAGGATATTCTTGAAGGCCACGATTTCTGGGACCGCGTGGCGATCGCCTCGTATCCGATCGATCTCCATCCGTACATCCCAGGACACATGAACCCATACCGAGTCTCCCGCCGCGTGTATGCGATTCCGTTTCGGATCCTCGTGCCGCGGGGCGTCGACCGGCTGATGGTTGTCGGGAAACCGGTCGGGGCCACCTACATCGCCGCGGGATCGCTGCGGGTCATTCCCACGGGGATGGCCATGGGGGAGGCGGCGGGGGAGGCGGCGGCGCTCGCCGTTCGCTGGGGGACCACCCCGACGCGGATGGCGGAGAACGCCGCCCTCATTGCACGTCTGCAGCACCGGCTTGTCTCGATGGGTGCTTACCTGCCGAGTCCTGAAGAGCTTTCCGCCCCTTGGCAGCCCCAGACCACGACTGCATCACGGGCGTCTCCCTAGGTTCCTGAACCTGTCGGTTCCTTCCCCTCACCCTCACGCTTGATGCCCCACTCGATGGCTCCGTCCTCGAATGTGTCGACGCCCCTCGGTTTGGCCTTCTCAGCGACGGGTTCCTGGACCGGCGGTGGAGCCGGCAGGGCAGGCTCTTCAGGCTTCTGAGCCTCGGGTGCTTTTCGAGGCGCTCGCCTCTTGGTCAATCGTTCGAAGAGCGTCACGGGCTTCGGCGCCTTGACGAGAACTTCAATGGGCTTCGGGCTCGGCAGCTCTATGGGCTTTTCGGGCGTGCGCGCTCTGGCGGCTATCTGAGCCGCTGGCTTCTCGCTCGGCCGCTCGATGGGCTTCACGGGTTTCGGCGCCTTGGCAGCTATTTGAGGCACTGGCTTCGGGCTCGGCTGCGCGATAGGCTTCACGGGCGTCGGGACCTTGGCGGCTACCTGAACCTCTGGTTTCCGGCTCGGCCGCTCGATGAGCTTCCTGGGTTTGGGCGCCTGGGTGGCGACCTGAGGTGCCGGCGTCTGGCGCAGTCCCTCGGCCAGTTCCGCGGGCTTCAGCGCTCCGGCGGTTTTCCGCAGTGCTCG
>VBAI01000240.1 GCA_005882295.1 Candidatus Segetimicrobium genomatis
CGAACCCCGTGATGGCCTCGGCCTTGGCCGCCACCACATCGTCGGGAACCACCACGACGGCGCGCAGACCCAGGGTCTTCGCCACGTACGCGACCGCCTTGCCGTGATTGCCCGAGGATGCCGTCACGATCCCGCCCCGGCACCGCTCCTCGAGCGCGAGCACATGGTTAAAAGCCCCGCGCGCTTTGAACGCGCCGGTGACCTGCAAACTCTCCAGCTTGAGCAGCGGACCTGCCGTCAGCGGATGCAGCGGGGTGCGGATGACATAAGGGGCGATCCGCTCGCGGGCGGCCTGTATGTCGCCGAGGGAAACCATGACTACCGGAAACGGGGAAACGCGGAAACGGGGAAACGCGACAACGGGGAAACGCGACAACGCGCCACGGTCCGTTTGGTCGCTTGTGTTTCCGCGCTTCCGCGTTTCCGTGATTCCGTTAGTCAGCGTGGTTTCCACCGCAGGTCAGGCTGGCGGGCGGCGCGGACTTCGTCCAGCCGTCTCACCGGCGTGGAGTGCGGCGCGGTCCGGACGACGTCGGGCTCATCCTGCGCCTCGCGGGCAATGGCCTGCATGGCGTCGGCGAACTCATCGAGGGTGCGCTTGCTCTCCGTCTCTGTCGGCTCGATCATGATGGCTTCCTCCACGATCAGCGGAAAGTAGATCGTGGGGGCGTGGAAGCCGTAGTCGAGCATACGCTTGGCCATGTCTTTGGTCGTCACGCCGTGCTGCCGCTTCTGGCGGGCTCCCGACAGCACGAATTCATGCTTGCAGACCCGGTCGTAGGGGAGATCGAACCGGCTGCGCAGATGCGCCAGGAGATAGTTGGCGTTGAGCACCGCGGTTTCCGCGACCTGCCGCAGCCCCTCGGCGCCCATGGACCGGATGTAGGCATAGGCCCGCACCAGATTGCCGAAGTTGCCGTAGAAAGCCCGGATCTTCCCGATAGACTGGGGCCGCTGGTCATCGAAGCGGAAGCGCCCGTCCTCGCGTTCGATCACCGGCACCGGCAGGAACGGCGCCAGGTGCGCCTTCACGCCGACAGCCCCGGCGCCGGGGCCGCCGCCACCGTGCGGGGTGGTGAACGTCTTGTGCAGGTTCATGTGCATGACGTCAAACCCCTGGTCCCCCGGACGAGTCACGCCCAGGACGGCGTTGAAGTTCGCCCCATCCAGGTACAGCTGCCCGCCAGCGCCGTGCACAATCTCCTCGACGTCGAGGATGCGCTCTTCAAACAGCCCCAACGTGTTGGGGTTGGTCAACATGATCGCGGCCACGGAGTCGTCCATGGCCTCGCGCAGCGCACGGACGTCCATGTTGCCCCGCGCATCAGATTTCACAGTGACGACCTGGTAGCCGACCATGGAGGCGGTGGCCGGATTGGTGCCGTGCGCGGAATCGGGCACGATGACCTTGGTGCGCCGTTCCCCCCGCGCCGCGAAGTACGCCCGGATCATCAGCAAACCTGTGAGTTCCCCGTGCGCACCGGCGGCGGGCTGGAACGTGACGCGGTCCATCCCGCTGATTTCTGCCAGCAGCTGTTCCAGTTCCCACATCAGCCGCAGCGCGCCCTGTGCGTGCTCGGCCGGTACGTAGGGATGCAGCCTGGCAAACCCCGGCAAACGTGCCGCGTCCTCATGGATCTTGGGGTTGTACTTCATGGTGCAGGAACCGAGCGGATAGAACCCTTCGTCAATGCTGAAGTTGCGGTGGGAGAGGCGCGTGTAGTGACGCACCACGTCGAGCTCGCTGACTTCCGGCAGCGCGGCCGGCTGTTTGCGCAGGTACGCCGCGGGGACCAACTGCTCCAGCGGCGCGTCCGGCACGTCCGGGTCGGGATACGAGGAGCCGACCCGCCCCGGCACGCTGAAGTCAAAGATGACCGGGAAGTCGCGGGGCATCATCGCAGATCCTCAAGCAATGCCACCAGCCGGTCGATCTCGGCGCGGGTGCGCTGTTCCGTGACGCAGACCAGCCACGCGTCGGAGAGTTCCGGATACCACTGCCCCAGCGGCGCGCCGCCCAGAATACCAGACGCGAGCAGGCGGCGATTGATCTCCTCCGGGCGCAGCGGCGTCCGGATCACGAACTCGTTGAACGTCGGCGCATCGAAGGCAAGCCCGAACCTCGGGATCTGGCGGATCGCCTCCCGAGCGTAGGCGGCCTTGCGCAGATTCAGTTCGGACACCTTGTGGAACCCTGACTTCCCCAACGACGCCATGTAGATCGCCGCGGCCAGCGCCAGGAGCGCCTCGTTGGTGCAGATATTCGAGCTCGCCTTTTCCCGGCGGATGTGTTGCTCGCGCGTCTGCAGGGTCAGCACGAAACCGCGGCGGCCTTCGGTATCCACGGTGGCTCCGACCAGCCGGCCGGGAATGCGCCGCACGAACTCCTGCCGGGTGGCCAGCATTCCCAGATACGGCCCGCCAAAGTTCAGATGATTGCCCAGCGGCTGACCCTCCCCGGCGACAATGTCGGCTCCCCACGCCCCGGGAGGCTCGAGGATCCCCAGCGACAACGGCTCGGCGACCGCGCACACCAGCAGCGCGCCGGCGCGGTGCGCCAGCTCCGCGAGGGCGGCGCCGTCTTCCAGGCAGCCGAAGAAGTTTGGATGCTGCACGATCACGGCAGCGGTCCGGGAAGAGAACGCCCGGCCGATCGCATCCAGGTCGGTGAGTCCATGCCGATAGGGGATCTCGGTGACCCGGAGGCCCAGCGGCGCGGTGTAGGTGCGGATGGCCAGGCGGTACTCTGGATGCACGGCCGTGCTGACCAGCACCTCGTCGCGCTTGGTGAGGTCCTTGGCCATCACCGCCGCCTCCGCCGCCGCTGACGCGCCATCGTACATCGAGGCGTTCGCCACGTCCATGCCCGTAATCTCACACAACATGCTCTGGTACTCGTAGCCGGCCTGCAGCTCGCCCTGCATCAACTCCGCCTGATACGGCGTATAGGCGGTGAGGAACTCGCCGCGGCCGGCCAGGTGCCACACCACGCTGGGGACATAGTGGTCGTACGCGCCGGCGCCCAGGAAACACACCGCGCGGTCGTTGTGCACGTTCTCGCCGGCCATGGCCCGCATCTGGGCCATCAGCTCCGGATCGCTGAGCGCGGGGGGCAGGCGCAG
>VBAI01000186.1 GCA_005882295.1 Candidatus Segetimicrobium genomatis
TTCCCGTTGGCGCGCAGCCGCACCGGATTTCGCCATAACGAGTGCACGGCCTTCAAGAACAACCCGACCCGCTTGGAGTCGAGCTTGCGATCTTCCTCCAGGTGCCCTAGCAGCAGCTCCTTCGGGCCGCTGCCCGACTCCACTTCGATGTGCGGCTCCCCTTTGTGCAGCTTCTGGGTGATGAGCATCTCCTTCACCTGCTGCAGATCGTAGGACTTCTGCTTCTCTTTGGGATCATAGACGAAGATATCGAGCCGGCGGACCATCTCGTCGGTGAGCATCTCGTCGATCAGGCGGATGTCCTCGTAGTAGGTACGGACCTCCAGCGCCGCGTCGAAGCCGCGCTCCCGCTTGATCCGCTGAAACAGGGCGTAGCCGATGGTGTACGGGGCGGGCCGGTTGGACAGTTGCACGCTGAGACTGGCCCAGGACGGCGTATCCAGGATGTCCCGCAGCAGTTCCGCTTCCACGAACGTGGCCCAGCCCTCGTTGATGATATGCGTGCGCTGGATGAGGTCGAAGTACTCCGATTCCTCACGGAGCATCTGCGTCACGTGGTGTTCCCATGATTCCAGCGGGGCCTTGTCCTCCAGGTAGTACATCAGCCGCTTGCGGCGCTCCGCAGGATTGCGCTCAAATGCATTGACGGTGCCGGCGATCGTGAGCAGCGCGTCGAGGAGTGTTTCGACTTTCTCGTGGCCGTGGACGCCCTCATACTTGCGAATCTCCCGGGCGTGGCGCTCGGCCTCGTTGAGCATGTTCTTGTTCGACTTGGCGAACCAGTGGTTGTTGCGGAAGAAGTCGACGTGCCCGAACACGTGCGCGATGACCAGGACGTTCTGAAGATAGGAATTCGCCCGGCGGAGGAAAGCGTGGGACGGCTTGGTATTCAGCACCAGCTCCAGGATGCTAAACAGCTCCTTATTCTGCTGCACCACGAGCTCTTTGTAGGCGCCGCCCCAGTACCAGTGGATGAACCGGTTGGGCAGGCCCATGCTGGCCACTTCCGCGATCTCGTCACTATCCGTGAGGCGGAAGTAGACCGGGTCGAAGGAGAGGCCGCGCTCGCGCGCTAGGGCTTCGATGCGGTCGATGATTTCACGGTACCTGTCCAACGCTTCCCTCCGGACCGTTCCCGCGCGAAGAATTCGAGAAACTCGCCCATCGTCTTTCGGATCGCGTCGACATCGGTGAGGTTGGCGAACGTGGCGTGCGGGTACCGCCGCGCGCCATCCTGCACGTACTCGGAGAAGCCTCCCACGCCGCGGCCGCCGGGGTTGACGTGGCCGTAGCAGACCATGTCGAACCGGTTCAAGGCCTCCTCGTACCGGCGCTTGGCGAGGTCGAAGTCGCCCGAAGACGTCTCGCCATCGGTAAAGACGAACAGAAACTTGTCGTGCTCGGTCACCCCGTGCAGCAACTCCATCGCCTTCTCGAAGCCGGCAGAGATGTGGGTGCCCCCGGACGACTCCACGCAGAAGAACTCGTCACGCGTCTTCTCCTCGGCCACGTCCTGGAACACAACGTACCGCCGCAGGTTGGTCGGATAGCGCCGCTCCAGGTAGTACCAGAGCACGAAGATGGTCTTGCGCACCAGGGCCAGATACTCTCCACGCATCGATCCGGAGATATCCAGCACGTACACTTCCAGCGAGCGGTGGTTCTCGTAGGCGGCGGGGTCTTCCACGAAGTACCAGCCGTCCTGAGCCAGCTCCACATCGTACTCGGGTGTCCCCCGCTCCCGGATGTTCCGCAGCAAAGACTGGATCATCGTCTCCTCAAGGTTCAGGTCAGGACGCAAACCGATCCGGTCGAGGTCATCCAGATCCGGCAGGGCGTCGGTCTGGACCTCCCCGCTGCGCGACGGCTCGTGGAACACGGGCAGCTGTATCTCCTGCAGCAGCACTTCCTGTGCCAGGCGCACGAACTCGTCAAAGTCCAGCTCGACTTTGACCTCGCGGCCGTGATGGTCCCCGCCGAGCATGCCCGCCAGGACCTGGATCTCATCATCGCCGGCCTGACCGGACCCGCCCCCGCCGCCTTTTCCGCCGCGGCCGGTCCCCCGCGCCAGCACCGGGGTGTCTTCCCCATACTTCAGGGTGGGCAGGTCCAGCGTGGCAATCTGCGTCTTGACCTTGCCGTCGATGATCAGCTCTTTCTGCTGGATCAGCTCATTAAGGTGCTGCTTGAGATACTCCCGCAGCAGCTGATCATGCTTGTGTTGAGCGATATGACCACGGTGAATTCTCATGCCTGGTTTCTGATCCACTACGTCTCCTTAGTCTACTTAGTCTACTTGGTCTTCTTGGTCTCAAAACTGTCGGTCCGCCGCCCGAGATCCGGCAGGTAGACTTAGTAGACCAAGTAGACTAAGAAGACTAAGTAGACGTCCTTAGAAACTCCTCCCAATCACTTTAAAGAGCGACCGCGCGCAGACATCGCAATACCCGTATTGCTCGATGGCGCTGCGGTAGAGCACCTTCAGCAGCTCCTGGCTCTTTGCATCGAGCTCCTCGCTCTTCTCATACAGGCGCAGCAAATTCTTGATTTTGTTGAACACAATCTCGTTAATCACCGGGCGCAGGTGCTCGTTGTCCTTATAACTCATGCGCAGCAGCTCGTCTTTGCGTTCCAGCAGCACGTTCTCGAAGGCCACGCGGCCCTGGCGGCTGATCTGCCGCTTGGCCACCATGATCCCCTCTACTTCATCCACCAGCTCCTTCTCCGTGTTCGAGAGCGTCTCTCCGGCCACGTTGCGGGACGCCGCCTCCAGGTAGTTGAGATACAGGTTCTGGCCGTAGTCGTAGAAGTGGGTGGGCACGATCTCCTCGACGATGAGGTCGATCTTCTTATTGATGAACTCCACCTTGGTCTCCTCAAACTGCTTGAGGAGTTCCTTGAGGTTGAGATCCTTCATCGACTGGTGCTCGAACGTCCGCTCGACGGCCGAGGAGATGATGTCCAGGTCTACGCACTTCCCCGCCAGGGTGTAGGCGTAGGAAAAGGCGTCCTCGAAGAACCGCGGCGACAGCCCGCGCAGGCCCTGCGACTCCTCGCGCGTCTTCAGCGCGTACCGGGCCGCGAGTTCGTACACATCCCCGGGGACGTGCCTCTCCTCGCCGCGAATGCGGTTGGCCCGCTCCACCAGGGTCTTATAGATCTTTTTCTCCCCTTCCAGGTCAACGTTGTAGGGAAAGTCGATCTTGTGGATGCGGCCGCGCAGCGGCTCCATGATGTCTTCGGAGACAAATACCTGATACTCGGGATAGTTGCTGTGGCCGATGACCACTTCATCGACATGCACGGTCGGGAAGCTGGCCAGATCGATGCGCTTGGACTGAATGAGCTCCAGCAGGAGCGAAAGCAGCTGGCGGCGGCTTTTGAAAACCTCGGTCCAGTCCAGGATGCCCCGGTTGGCCCAGATGATCTTCCCCTCGAAGTCGTAGGCCTCGGGATCGAAGGTTGAACCGCGTTCCTTCAACATCGCAAAGTTGATATTGCCGACGAAGTTGGTGATGTCTTCGCGGCGTAAGTCGGTGGGGGTGTGCTTGGCGACCCCGATCTTGTCGCGCGCGGAGATGTAGACTCGTTCCACCGGCAGCCGCTTCCATCCGCCGTGCCGGGCCGTCAACCGATCGCAGACGGGACACGGCACCGCCTCCTCGTGCCAGTACACTCCCCCATCTTCACGTGCATCCAGGGGGACGACGTCGAACGGATGCTGATGGAACGGGCACCCCACAATGGCGTACACGGCTCCGTCGGCAGTGTGCGAGTACTCCTCGAGCTTGCGCTTGAGGTGGTCTACAGTCATCGACTTGCCAGAGCCCTGCGGCCCCACCAGCAGCAGGAGGCGTCGTTCCATAGACATGGAGTGCCCGCGGAAGAAGGAGATGATCGCTTCCATCTGCTTTTCCATGCCGTAGATGCCTTCGAAGACCTTCTCGCGGCCGTAAAACTCAATCATGTCGGAGATGTAATGGTGGGTGGTGCGCCGCAGCCGCCGGTCGTGGCGCGCCTCCTGAAGGAATTCCTGCACAGTATTCATGACCGCCTCGCTCCCCCCGCTGCCATCCTTATCAGGCCGGCACCTGTAAGGACGTCGCGTACCCGGATGCCTGTTCTCATGCCCGTCTCCTGCAACGCTCAGTCACTCCCTCCAGCCAGAAAAACGCAAGGGACCCAGCCGCAGGGCCCTGGCGGCGCGGATCCCTTTCACTACACACACAATTGAATGACTGGGGCGGCGCCGCATAGTCGCGTGGTATCCGCTGCGTTCCCTCCTGCGATGTCGGGTGCGATATCAGGTGCGTCGTCTGCTTCAGATCGCGGCCATTAAGCGCCGCTGCCTGCCATGTGACACGACGGCAGCGACCGGTCCGTTGACTTGCTGGGAAGTATACTGGGCCCTCCGGGGGGCTGTCAAATCATGGAATCAGGGGGCAATATCAAGATCCTTGATGAAGCACCGGATGGTCTCGACTTCTCGAAAGCCCGCCGCCTTGTGCGCCGCGGCGCCGAGCACGTTCTCAACATCCGCATCTGAACCCAGCTGGCGATACCCTCTACCGCGCGCCCAGTCCTCTGCAGCCTTGAGCAGCATCCGCCCCACGCCTCTGCGCCGCCATTCGGCGTCCACGAACCAGCCCTCGACAAACGGGGCCGGCAGGGAGGCCGCGCCGGGGACGTACGGACGCACAGACAGTTCAAGAAACCCGATTGCCTCGTTCTTGTGCCAGGCCAAGAAGACGGCGGCGACCAGCGGGGTCCCGCGGTTGAAGAATGCGTGGACGTCCTTGCTTAGCTCTTCAACGGTGTGAGCAGGCCAGAGCCCGTGACGAAGGTGGATCCATTGCTCCGCGTCGGGAGCTCCGGCCTCACGGACCTCGACCACGTGAGTCCCTGGCCGCCCAATCACAACGCCGGGTGGCTCACGGTGGCCGGTTCGAGGGCCACATACACAGCGCGAGCCTGGTCGAACGAGACCTGCAGACCGGCGCGCGCGGTCCGCAGCCGCATCGACCCATCGGCGGTGACATCGACGACCTCGACCGTGACCCCCGGCAGCAGCCGCGCCTCCGAGAGCTCGCGCAGCACCGAGGGATCGCTGTCACTGACGCGCACCACCACGCCACGCTGCCCGGGCTGCAGGTCGGAGAGCAGCGGGTTATGCATCGCCTCGACGGCGCCCTCGCGCGTGGGAATCGGGTCCCCGTGCGGGTCGTAGGTCGGGTCTCCCAGCGACTGCGCGATGCGTTCCTCGAGTTCTTCTGAGATCACGTGTTCCAATCGCTCGGCTTCCTCGTCCACACGATCCAGGCCGATGCCCAGGTGCCGGGCCAGGTACAGTTCGATCAACCGGTGGTGGCGGATGACCTCCAGCGCAATCTTCTCGCCTCCGGAGGTGAGCTGCACGCCGTGGTAGGGCGTGTGGTCCACCAGCTTCAGCCGCGCCAGTTTCTTGATCATGTTGGACGCGGAGGCGGGGGTCACGTTCAGGCGCGCCGCGACAGCGTTCGTCGTCACCGCCTCGCCGGCCTGGCGGAGTTTGTAGATCACCTTGAGGTAATCTTCTATTGCTTGAGTTAGCATCTCAATCCCAAATGACGGGAACGGGGGAACGCGGGAACGGGGGAACGCGACGGCCCTCCCGCTAACGTTCCATCTGCATTATCGCGTTCTCGTGTTCCCGCGATCCCGCGTTTCCGCTGGTTCAGGCGGCCACAAACAATCCGGTGATGTACATGACCAACAGTCCGGCCGCAAACCCCGCGACTTGATAGCCGAGGGCCGGCCGTTCACCGATCATGAGCTTCAGCAGTTCGTAGACCACCTGGAAGATGGCGCCCGCGCCGACGGCGAGAAAGAGCGTCGCCAGGACCGGTGAGTAGTTGAGACCGCCGATCCAGCTCCCCAGGATTGTTGGGACGCCGGCGAGAATGCCGAGCAGGGCCAGCGTGCGGACGGCCGGCCGGTCGCGCGCAATCGGCGCCACGATCCCCAGTCCCTCCGTGGTGTTGTGGATTGTAAACCCCAGCACCAGGAATGTCCCCAGAGCAATCTTTCCCAGGCTGTACGCGGCGCCGATGGCCAGCCCCTCGCCCAGGTTATGCAGCCCGATGCCGAGCGCAATCAGGAAGGCGATCGCCAGTCTGCGCTGGACCGCGTCTGCGCCCGACGTCACCCTGCGGCTGACGGCAACCAGGATCAGCACCGTGATCACCAGGCCGACGAGTACCAGCCCCACGCCTTGAAAAGCGGGGGGCAGCGTGCCGGCCGTCTCGAGCGCATCATGGACGGCCTCCACTCCCAGGAACAGCAGCAGCCCCGCGGTCAGGCTGAGGAAGAAGGCGATCCATCGTTGATCCAGTTGGCGCAGGAACGGGAACCACAACAGCCCCAACAGCACGGGGATGACTCCCACATAGATGCCAAGCAGGGTAAACGTCGCCAGGTACCGGGCATCCACCGTCGGGGTTGCCGTGGCGACCTCGATGGTGTGCTCAAACGTAAGCCCGGTCGACGAAACCAGCTTGAGGTGGTGCGTCTCCCCCTCCACCCACGGGTAGGGCACCGCGATGATGGCCTGGCCGAGCCGCGGCACCGTGTGACCTGGCGCCATCGAGAACTCCCAGTACGCTTCGTCGACCATTACCTGCGCCACTGTCACCGGCTGGGGCCCGCCGTTGGTGACGTGGACGGCCATCATCTGAGGGGCCAGTGAGACCCGATCGATGGTCAGCTCTTCTACCGGCGGGAACGCTTTAATGAAGACTCCCAGCGGCCCGAAACGCACCAGCACGGCCACCAGCACGATCAGCAGCAGGAGCGGCATCAGCGCCCACACCCACCGGCGGGCAAGGGAGGGGTTAGACGTCGACATCATCGGTGACCTCAAACAGCCCCATCCAACCCAACTCGGTGAACTCACTCTGGTGCGCGTGGAACATGAAGCGGCCAGCGTAGGGGAATCGTACTTCCAGGATTGCCCGCTCAGCCTGACACAGCATGATCGTGTCCGTATACTCCGAGGGCACGAGCGACGTGCCCGTGCGATACACATGGAAGAAGTTCCCGTGGATATGTATGGAGTTGATCGGATCGAACTCTGTCATGTTGACTACGTAGATGCGCACAAGCTCGTTTCGCTTTACCCGGATCGGGTGCTTCGCGTAGTGGAAGGCCACAGTATTGACGGCATAGACCTCGTTCTCGCCATCGAAGTTGGTATCAAACGCGTTCATCACCATGACCAACTCGCGAGCCGGGGGCCGGCCCTGCCTGGGGTCGATGATGAACATGCCGTACAGCCCTTTGTGGATGTGGCGCTTCAGCGGCAGCGTATGACAATGGTACTGGTGCAGCCCGAACGGGATCGCGTCGAACTCGTAGGTGAACGTCCCTCCCGGTGCGATTTCGCCCGGGCCGACGCCCGGCACCCCATCCATCTCCGCCCTGTGGATCCCATGGAAGTGCATGGTGTGGGGGTGGGTCCCCGCGTTGACGAACTGAATCCTCACGCGGTCGCCCTCGCGGACACGCAGCGTCGTCCCCGGGACCGTCCCGTTGAAGGTCCAGGCCGGGAAGAAAACGCCCGGGGCGATCTCAATCTCCCGATCGTGGGCCACGACTTTGAACTCGCGAAGCGTCTGGCCGCCAGGCAGTCGGCTGACCTTGCCCCGGTCGAACTGCGTCAAAAAGGGCACCGGGTCATAGGCCATGCGTGTTGTGTCTACCTCGCCGACGGCGATGTTGCCTGAATGCCCCACCCCATGCTGGGCGCTGTGACCGGCGGATGTTATGAGCGGGGCGGCGGCCGCCACCCTGGGCGCCACGGCGGCCACAGCCAGACCCCCCACAACCCCAACACCCGCGCGGATGAACTCACGCCGGCTCGGATCGGGGACATCTGGAACGGCGGGCGCATCCGTGCGGAGACCCCGCCAGCGACCCATGTGGGCTATCCTCGCGGCCAGTCTTTTCAGAAACGTCTCACTCATGTTGGGTGCCACCGGCGCAGACTTTAGCCAAGACTAATTTAGTCTAGACTAAAATATTACCAGTTCTCAGTGGCACGTCAAGGGGTTGCTAGCGTTTGGTTGAGCAGCGGGGACAGTTCGGGCCGCATGGCTCCACGTGAATTGTGATGTCGGCGCCCGGCAGCTCCGATCGGATGTGTTCTTCGAGATGGTCGCACAATGCGTGCGCCTGGCCCACGGACAACGTCCGGTGGAGCACGAGGTGCAGGTCGAGAAAGCGCGCTACACCGGTCTTACGGGCGCGCAGGGCATGGTACTCCACGATCTCCTCGCGATGAGTGTCGAGGATCTGCCTGATGCGCTGGAGTTCATCCGGCGGCAGGCTGGGATCCATCAGTCCGCCGATGGCCCGGCGGGAGACGTCAACCCCGACCCGCAGGATATGGAGCGACACGACTGCGCCGACCAGCGGATCGAACCGTTGGAATCCCGTGAAACGAACCAGCGCAACACCCAGGAAGACCGCCACCGAGGTAAGCACGTCAGCCTGCAGATGCCGCGCATCCGCTTCCAGCGCGATCGAGTCCGCGTCGCGCGAGACACGCATCAGCAGGCGAGCGGTAAGATAGTTGGCCACGGTTGCTGCCGCAAGAACGATAAGCCCGGCGTCCAGTGACCGCAGCGGAACTGGATTGAGCAGCCGCTGAACAGCCGTCGTTAAGATCCACGCGCCAGCGATGAAGATCAGCGCACCTTCTGTGGCGCTGCTGATGTATTCAGCTTTGCCGTGGCCGTACTGATGGGTGGCGTCGGGCGGTTGTACGGCAACAAGCAGGCTGGTTAAGGCCACGTTCGCAGCAACGACGTTGACCACGGACTCCACCGTATCGGAGAGAATTGCCACCGAGCCGGTGATCAGGTACGCGGCATACTTGCACGCCAGGATGCCGAGGCTGGCCCCGACCGATATCGCCGCGGCCCGCACCTTGGGAGTCCGCAGTTCAGTGAGCCGGGGGAGTGCCCGCGTCATGGCTGTGAGTCTATCACACCACTGGGCCATGACCCAGGAGACACTGAACAGTCGCATTGAGCCTCGCCCACAGACCAACGCAGCCCCTCCATCCACGTGGGAGATGAGTTTGATTTGAGCTGCTCCTATAAAGAGGGCGCGGACGGAGCCGCGAGCGACTGGAGGCGAGCCGTTGCCGTCGTTAGCGAGCGCCGCGTCGCGCAGGGGGGGCCCCATGCGAAGCGTAGTGGGCGGAGCGTTTTAGGGTACCCGGAGCAGCGAGCGCGAGCGTTACGCTCGGCCTCGGGGTCCCCGGAAATTTGCTCTGGCGAATTTCTGGGGTGAGCTGGCGAGCCGACTCGGAGCGTAGCGGCCCGTTCGCGCCCTCTTTCTCCCCTCTGTCATCGCGTTACTTGTGCCGTACCAACTTGATACTCAGGCCGATCGGCAAGATGGCACATGGTCCTATCAAGTTGGTACGGCACTTGATGGGTTCCGGGGGCAGACGATACAGTGAGAGCATCTGCCAGGGAAGCAGCGTGAACGCTGAGGTGATGACGTGATTCCCCGCCTCCGGCGTGCGGCGGTCCTCGGCGCCGGTGTCATGGGCAGTGCGATCGCCGCCCACCTCGCCAACGCGGGCATCTCCGTGCTGCTGCTCGACGTGCGGCCATCTGCGCTCTTGGACGACGAACGGAGCCGGGGGCTAACCCTCGACGACCCGCAGGTGCGCAACCGGCTCGCTGCGGCGGGCAAACAGCGGGCCCTTCATGCGCAGCCGGCGGCTTTCTTCATCCCCGCACGGGCCCAGTTGGTTGAAACCGGAAACTTCGACGATCACCTGTCCAGGATCGCGGAGGCGGACTGGGTGCTTGAAGCCGTTGTCGAAGACCTGCCCATCAAACAGCAGGTGCTCGCGCAGGTCGCGCGATACTGGAAGCCGGGCATCGTTGTCAGCACGAACACCTCTGGCCTGCCGGTGCGCGAGATCGCGGCCGGATGCCCTGACGCATTGCGGCGCCATTTTCTTGGGACGCATTTTTTCAATCCACCGCGCTACTTGAGACTGCTGGAACTCATCCCGCTGCCTGGGACCGATCCCGAGATTGCCGCCGCCGTCAGCGACTGGGGCGACCGGCTGTTGGGAAAGGGCATCGTCCATGCGCACGATACGCCGAACTTTATCGCCAACCGCATTGGATCATATGGGTTTCGCAAAGCCGTGCAGCTGATGTTGGAACTGGGCCTTTCCATTGAGGAAGTCGACGAACTGACCGGACCGGTGCTCGGCCGCCCGCGCAGCGCGACCTTCCGCACCACCGACCTGGTCGGACTGGACACGGTCATCCATGTCTCAGAAAACTCGTACCGCCACCTGACAGACGACGAGGAGCGCGACGTGTTCGTCGTGCCTCCGCTGTTCCAGGAGATGGCCCGGCGGGGCTGGCTCGGCGACAAGACCGGCGCCGGTTTCTACAAGCGCGTCGACGGGGAGATCTACACCCTGGATTACGCGGCCATGGAGTACCGGCCGCGGCGCAAGGTCGCGCTGCCGGTGCTGGAGACGGCGAAACTGATTGAGGATCCCGCCAGGCGTCTGCGGGCGCTGGCCGTCGATGGCAGCCCGGCGGGCGAGTTCGTCTGGCGGCTGCTCAGCAGCGTCCTGGGCTACGCGGCGCGGCGGGTCCCCGAGATTGCCGACGACGTCGTGAACATCGACCGCGCGATGCGCTGGGGCTATGCCTGGGATCTTGGCCCGTTTGAGACGTGGGATGTGGTGGGCGTCGAAGAAATCGCGAAACGGCTGGACACCGAGGACCGCCCCGTACCGCCGGTCGTGCGGGCCGTGCTGGAACGCGGCGAGCAGACATTCTATCGCTCGACCGAGAGCCGGCGTGAGTATTTCGATCTGGCCGCCGCGCGGTATCGCCCGGTGGAAGAACCGGCTGGGGTTCTGGTGCTGGCCTCTGTCAAATCGGCGAACCGCGTCGCCGCCGCAAACCCTGGGGCCAGCCTGATTGATCTGGGTGATGGGATCGCCTGCCTGGAGTTTCATTCCAAGCTCAACACCATTGGGGAAGATACCATCCGCATGATCACCGGCAGCCTGGAAGAACTGCAGCGCCACTTTGACGGTCTGGTCATCGGCAATCAGTCCCGCGATTTTTCCGCCGGCGCAAACCTCATGCTGATCCTGCTCGAGTCGCAGGACGGAAACTGGGACGAGCTCGACCAGGTCGTACGCCAATTTCAGCGCGCCAACCTGGCCCTCCGCTACAGTGCCAGGCCGGTCGTCGCCGCACCCTTCGGCCGGACGCTGGGTGGGGGGTGCGAAATCTGCCTGGGTTGCGCGCGGATCCATGCCGCGGCAGAGACCTACATGGGGCTGGTGGAAACCGGGGCGGGTCTGGTCCCTGCCGGCGGCGGCACGGCGGAGATGGTGCGCCGGGTCACGGCCCGGTTGCCCGACGGCGTCGATGCCGACCCGTTCCCGCTGATCCAGTGGGCCTACGAGACCATCGCCACGGCCAGAGTCTCGGCGTCCGCGGAGGAAGCGCGCGTGCTGGGATTCCTGCGCGACGGCGATGGCATCTCGATGAACAGCGCCCGCCTGATCCAGGACGCAAAAGACGCCTGCCTGGCGCTGGTCCGGGCAGGGTACCAGCCTCCGCTCCGTCACCCCATCCGCGTGGTCGGCGATCGGGGGCTGGCCGCAATTGAAGCCTACCTGTACCTGATGCGCACGGCAGGATCGATATCAGAATATGACACGGTCGTGGGAGGAAAACTGGCCCACGTGATGTGCGGTGGCCGCGTGCCGTACGGCACCACGGTCACCGAGGAGTACCTGCACGATCTAGAGCGGGAGGCTTTCCTGAGCCTGGCCGGCCAGCCGAAAACACAGGAACGGATGAGGTACATTCTGCAGACGGGCAAACCCTTGAGAAATTAAATGACGGGAACGCGGGAACGCGGGATTGCGGGAACGCGGAAAGGCGAACAAATGACCTCGAACGGCGGCATCGCGTTCCCCCGTTCCCGCGTTCCCCTGTTCCCGTCAGTTCCTTCCAGCGGGAGGTCCTAGCTATGAGAGAGGCTCTGATTGTGTCCGCTGTCCGCACTCCGGTCGGCAGAGCGCCTCGCGGCACGCTCAAGGACACGCGGCCGGATGAGATGGCGGCGGCGGTG